>CACZRY010000043.1 GCA_902783745.1 uncultured Erysipelotrichaceae bacterium | reverse complement strand
GATGTTGCATTCAGATTAAACATTGATCCACGTAAGGCTGAACAAAACATCCGTGGTGCTATCGTGTTACCAAATGGTACAGGTAAGTCTCAAAGAGTTTTAGTTTTATGCCGTGGAGCTAAGCAAGAAGAAGCTAAGGCTGCAGGTGCTGATTATGTTGGTGAAGATGATTATATCGCTAAGATCCAACAGAATTGGTTCGAATTTGATGTAATTATTGCTACACCAGATATGATGGGTAAGTTAGGTAGATTAGGACGTGTTCTAGGACCTAAGGGATTAATGCCAAACCCTAAGACTGGTACAGTAACAATGGACGTTGCTAAGGCCGTTACAGAAGTTAAGGCTGGTAAGGTTGAATATCGTCCAGACAAGGTTGGTAATATCCAATTAACAATCGGTAAGACATCATTCGGAGCTGAAAAGCTATACGAAAACTTCGTTACTATCTATAACACATTAATGAAGGCTAAGCCATCAACAATTAAGGGTGCATATATAAAGAACATCTCTGTTGCATCAACAATGGGCCCTGGTGTTAAGATTGACGAAACATCAATTAAGTAATTTTACATTATTGAACAATTAAAGCCGAAGACAGTAGGCGGACATTTATGTGTCCTTAATTTCCTACCGAGGAACTTTTTGATTATACTATTTAATCTTCTTGTACCCTCGGTATGAGAAGATTTTTCATTTAGAAATTAAACAGGAGGAACAAAATGAAGGAAAGTCTAGAACAAAAGAAGCAAGAAGTTGTTGCTGCTACTGAAAAGTTCAAGAATTCTGCTGCAATTGTTGCATTCAAGAACAATGGTTTAACAGTTGCTGAATTCCAATCAATTCGTAGACAAATGAGAGAAGCTGGATGCGAAGTTGAAGTATTAAGAAATAATATTTCTCGTCGTGCAGCTAACGAATTAGGATACACTGGATTCGCAGAAGCTTATAAGGGAACTATCGTAACAGTTACTTCTAAGGAAGACGTTGTTGCACCAGCTAAGGTTATTTTCAAGGCTGCTAAGGACATCGTTTTCGAAGATGGTAAGACATCTAAGATTGAAATCATAAGTGGTGTTGTAGACGGCGAATTATATTCATTCGACCAGTTAAAGACATTATCTCAATTACCTTCTCGTGAGACATTATTAACTCAGTTAGCTGCAGGTATGATTGGTACATTATCTCAATTAGCTATCGGTCTTAATATGATTGCAGAGAAGAATGAAGGTGCAGCTGAAGCTGCTCAGGCCTAATAAAAAATATAATTATAATATAAAATATCGGAGGAAAAATAAAATGGCTAAGTTAAATAAAGAAGAATTTATCGCATCATTAAATGAAATGACAATCCTTGAAATCAAGGAATTAGTAGACGCTATGAAGGAAGCATATGGTATTGACCCAACTGCAGTTGCTGCTGCTCCTGCTGCTGGTGCTGGTGCTGCTGCTGCAGAAGAAAAGACAGAATTCGACGTAATTCTTGCTAACGCTGGTGCTTCTAAGTTAAATGTTATCAAGGTTGTTAAGACTGTTACTGGTTTAGGCTTAAAGGAAGCTAAGGACCTAGTTGATAACGCTCCTAAGGCTGTTAAGGAAAAGGTTTCTAAGGCAGAAGCTGAAGACTTAAAGAAGCAATTAGAAGCAGCTGGCGCTACTGTTGAAATTAAGTAATTTAATTGATACATTAGACTAGACATTTAATTAATATAAACTGGACTTAAGCATTGCTTAGGTCCTTTTTAATCTATGAATAAAGACGAACAAGGAAATTTCTATTATTCCAAAAAACAAGGTGATTTAGAATCTAAGCCAGCTCAATTTGATTTCTATTTTATGGATCACCATTTCAAATTTAATACTGACGCTGGTGTATTTTCAAAGAATTACATTGACTATGGTTCATTTGTAATGCTTAATAATTTTAAGCCTAATGATTTAGAATACCCTATACTAGATATGGGAGCAGGCTATGGTCCTTTAGGTATTGTCATATCAGTTCTTTATAATAAGCATACTGTTATGGCAGAAATTAATGAGCGTGCATATAATCTTATTCTTAAAAATATAAAAGAGAATAAGAGTGATTCAGAGGCTTATAATTCTGATTTATATGAAAAAATAACAGATGACATGAAATTCTCATCTGTTGTTACAAATCCACCTATTCGCGCTGGTAAAGAGGTTATTAATAAAATATATGATGGTGCATATTTACATCTTGTATCAAAAGGTGAACTTTGGGTTGTAATCCAAAAGAAGCAAGGCGCTCCATCAACTAAAGATTATTTAACTAATTTATTTGGAAATTGTGAAATTGTTAAAAGGGATAAAGGATATTATATTTTAAAATCTATTAAAGAATAGCTCAAAAATGGGCTATTTTTTAATTTATATAAGAATTATGATTAAATACTAATAAATCAATTTATAGTTAAAAAATCAGCTATTTTTAAATGAATATTAATATGTTTTATGTAAAAAAATAAGCATGCAAAATTAATTGCATGCCTATATATTAATTATTGTTTTTTTCTTTTTCTAATTCTTTATCAATTTCATGATTAGATTCTATATTAGATATTTCATCTTTTTGATTGAATACAAATAGCTTTCTTCCTACGTAATTGATAATTAATACTATGATAGTTAAAACCACCTTAAATATCCAGAATATTAATTGAATATTATGTAAGAATAAGAAGTCTATTAATACATCATCATGTAATGGTGTTGATAATTGCATACCAACCCAAGTAATACCAAATCCTATTAAGGATAATACTACGAATTTTAAGAATACAAGCTTGCTTCTTTGTTGATCTTTTGTGATATATCTATATACAAATTTTTGTAAAAACCAATTTGTTAAAAGACCAGCAGTAAAACCTGCAAGTGTATATAAGAATGTAGCAAGGCCTTGATTTAGGTTTTGTACTAAATAGTTTTTAACAGCCCATGTTACACCATAATCTACTAATGTTGCAAATCCACCAACAAGTAAGAATCTAAATATTTCAAAGAATAACTCACTTTTAGTTTGATTCTTCATCGCCTATATTTGACTCCTCAAGAATATAAATTGGTCTATTTCTAACTTGTGCTCTATTTTGATATCCAAGCTTCATTAAATAGTATAAGATGATTATAACTCCAAGTATTAATGCATCAAATCTAATATGTGTCCAATCCCAGAACATTATATCCTTATTATGTATTACATTATAAATTTGGTATCCAGTATCATAGCATAGAAGAAGTGATACTAAAAAGCCAATAAACTTAGGAACTAATAAATATAGGTCTGAAAATTCTCTTATACCAACAAATGCGTATTTAAATAATTTTCTAAAAGTCCATTTAGTTTCGCCAGCAACTCTCTTTTCATAATCGAAAGTAATGATTTTGCTCTTAAATCCTACATAATTATAAATACCCTTAGTAAATCTTTCATAATCCTTAACACTTAAGAATGCATCTATAACCTTTCGGTCTAAAAGACAATAGTCTCTTGCGCCACCACTCATCTTTTTATCTCCAGTAAGCTTTGCATAAACTTTATAGAATCCTAATGAGAAGATTTTGCCAAGCTTTGATTGACCGCTTCTGTCCTTTTGTCTTGCGAATATTAAGTTATATCCTTCGTTATGAGCTTCAATAAATTCAGGTAATAATCTTGGTGGGTCTTGTAAGTCAACATCCATTATAATTGCTGCATCACTATTAAGCTTTTTTGCAGCTTCAAGACCAGCATACATACCAGCCTCTTTACCGAAATTTCTTGAGAATCCTACATATTTAACTCTAGGGTCTTTTTTTGCAAGCTCCTTCATAATTTCAATTGAATTATCTTTTGAACCATCATTTACATAAATGATATTCCAATTATGTAAATCATCCATATATTTTGTTGCTTCATTATAGAAAGCTTCGATAGTCTCATGCTCGTTATAGCAAGGAACTATAAGTGATATTGTTTCCATTATCTAAAAATGCCTCTTTTCCTACGTTTGTTAATCTCATATAAGATAATACCTTCTGAAACAAAGATGTATAAAATTAAACCTATAGCTGAAATCTTAAATCCAGTTTTATATCCAGCTGGTGAATAATATAGATTAATATCAACGTTATTGATACCTTTTGGTACAATGATTCCTAAGAATCCACCATCTATATCAATAGTTTCATATCCTAATTCATTATTAGTTATAATCCAGTCAGATGAATATGCATATGCAGTTTTAATTACTCTTGATGAATCTGCGTTTTCTACATCAAATTTTATATGCATATTTGAACCATCAAGTCTAAATTCTTTATTTTGATATTGGTTTTGTCTTTCAATAAATGAATTATAAATATCATAATCAAATCCATACACATTAACAGTAGAAGAAGAAAAAGCAGTTTCTCCTCTTATTACTAATTCTGTTGGCATCATATTATATGCATCATTATAAAACATATTATAGTGGAATGGACGTAATGATTTATCATAAGGATCTCTTAAATAAGCATGGAAATCAACCATTCCGTTGGTTGCGGAATTGTAGAATGATAAATAAATTGCGTCACTATTAAATACTGTATTATATTTAGATATACTATTAGTTAAATCATAATAGAAATATCCATTTTTATATTCAGTTGATGAAATAACAAATTTATTATTTGAATATTTTGCATCTAAGTCAGTATATACAGAGTAATAAGTTCTATTATTGATTCCTGCGTTACATAGCTTTTTAATAGTATCCATATAACGAATAGAATCTTTTTTTAATTCAACAACCTTAGTATCATTTTTTAATGTATGATTAGTCTCATCATATGCTTCTAAGATTTTATTTAAATTCTTAGGAAGCTCTAAATCAAATGCTTCATCAGGAACTTTTACATAACCGTATTCTAATAAACTAACATCTCTTAAGAAATCATCTCCACCAATAACACTGCTTGATTGGAACATTAAATCATCATAAACAATAAATGGTGTTGTTTCCTTTAATACATAATAATTATATTGAGTATTAGTTGGGTCTTTATATAATGTATATAACTCAGGAGATAATTTTAATTCTGTAATATCTGGTTGAGTAATAACATATTTAGTGTTAAACATTGCACCACTTAATATTGTATATCCATGTAGACTACGTCTTGTCCACGCAGTAGAAGTTTGTTTATGAATATCTGCAAAATAACCATTTAATGGAGTATTATAGAATGATTGGAAGAAGCTTGATGCATTAACGTTACCATATTTAATGTTTGCGTTAATATCATCCTTTTGATTAGTTGAAAGGTTAATTCTATATCCATCCCCTACATCATATCCTAAATTATTCTTTAAATAATCAACACTATTTTTAGTATTACTATAAGTAGATGAATAAGATTCACTACCAAGACTGCAGAATGTGATTATTGCTGCAAAAATAACTTCTAAGCCAATAACAAATGGAATAGAACCAGTTATATATTTATTATATTTTTGGAAGAAGTTAAATGTATGTGGCAATACTAATAATACTAAGTATAATCCAATAAATATAAGTTCAGTAACTAATATACCATAGAAGAACTTAGATGAATCACCATCTTGTCCTTCAGCTCTATAGTGAATAAATAGATCAGGAGATTTTATAACTGTATAGAATAAGAATCCGAATCCTACAAGCATCATAAGTACAGGAATAAATGATAATACTTTTCTTTCTCCAATAACAAATCCAGTCTTATTCATTCCGACTGCCATTGCGTATACATTAATTAAATATGGAATAAAGAACCATCTTAGGTATGCCCATGTAGATAATGAGAAAATCATTGCGAATATAGGTATTAAATACATTATATTCATAATTCCTACCCATATTTTTAATCTATGGTTTTCTTTTCCTCTTAATGTAAAGAAATATGCAAAATAAATAATACCACCAGATGTCATATATAAAGTACCATGTTCTCTTATATAGTCACCTGCTTCAATTAAGCATAATCTGAATGGATTATTTGGGATGAAGTAATTAATAAATTGAGTGTAATAATGTCTAAATGAAATACCATCGCCATTATAATGAGAAGAAGAATAATACCACCAATAATCCATTTGTGATGATGTTCTTGATGATTCATTCATAATATATAACGCACTTGGCATTAAATAGAATGCACTTAATGCAAGTCCTATAAATACAAGCATCATATATGTTATAAAGTTAATATAGAATTCTTTTGTAAATAAGAAGAACTTCTTAGAATATATAGATGATTCAACAACAAAGAATACGCACATAAATGCAACTAGCATATATGCAATATAAAAGTCAAATATAATTGCATTTAATACAAATAACGGAATAAATAAATAACCTTTAATTCTATCCTTCTTGTTTAAGAATAAATCAACTAATAACATTGCTAAAGGTGCATAAAATGATATACCTAAGTAAACTGGGAATACGAAACAAACCTCAGTTACTGCAGTTTGTGTATATATTAATGCAATAATAACACAAACAGAAGGTTTAAATCCTTTTCTCATAAAGAAATAGAATAGGATCATTGCACCACACATAATCTTTAATAATAAAGTAATATAATATGCAAGTTCAACAGTTAAGAAGTTAGATAATATAAATGCTAGAAGCAAGAATAAATCTATAGG
>CACZRY010000042.1 GCA_902783745.1 uncultured Erysipelotrichaceae bacterium | reverse complement strand
CTTTATTAAGACAGCATTATTTAATTGAAAAGGTATTTGAAGCTGATGATATTTTATTAACATATTCTCATCAAGATAGAATTATTGCAGGTGGTATTATGCCTGTAACTAAGGCTTTAAAGCTTGAAGGTTCTTCTGAAATGAGAGCAAAATATTTCTTAGAAAGAAGAGAATTAGGTTTTATTAACATTGGTGGTGACGGTAAGGTTACACTTGATGGTAAGACATATGATATCAAGCATAAGGATGGTATGTATGTTGGACTTGGCGTTAAGGAAATTGAATTTAAGTCAAATGATTCAAAGAATCCTGCAAAGTTCTATATGACATCATCTCCTGCACATAAGACTTATCCAACAGTATATATTGCATATACTAAGGAAAACTTAGCTGCATTCAAAGGAGATATTAAGGCAGTTGAAGCTATTCACCAAAGTTTAGGTGATGCTGAACATATGAACAAGAGAGTAATCAATAAGTATATTAATACTGCAATTATTGATTCTTGTCAGTTAGCTATGGGTATGACTGCATTAGACAAGGGCTCATGCTGGAATACTATGCCATGTCATACACATGAAAGAAGAATGGAAGTTTATTTCTATTTTGATTTCCCAGAAGAAGATAGAGTATTCCATTTAATGGGTAAGCCTGATGAAACTCGTCATATCGTTATGGGACCTGAACAGGCTGTAATTTCACCAGCATGGTCAATTCATGCAGCATCTGCAACAATGAATTATACATTCATTTGGGGTATGTGTGGTGAAAACCAAGATTATGATGATATGGATCATATTTTAACAAAGGATTTAAAGTAATATTTAAAAGAAAAAGACATTGGAAACAATGCCTTTTTTCGAAAATAGTATATGAGGTTTTATGAAACTTTTAGGTTTAGAAAAAAAATATGAAGGTAATTTCTTAACATATTATGTTGCAAAATATGAAAATTCTTTAGGTGGAATAAAGTATTATGAATTTGTATCAAGAGATAAGAATTTAACTGTTGATACATTCCATAATCATAAAGCACAAGGAGTTGGAATGGTTTGTTTTTCTACTGATAAAACAAAAATACTTATGCAAGAAGAATTTAGAATGGCAACTAATGAATGGGTATATAACTTTCCTGCAGGCTTGATTGACGATGGTGAAGATTGTTATACTGCATGTAAAAGAGAATTAAAAGAAGAAACTGGTGTTGATTTAGTTGAGGTTATTGCAATGCTATCCCCATCATATGCTTCACAAGGTACAAGCGATGAAGAGATGAATATTGCGATAGTTACATGTGAAGGTGAAATTAGACCATCAGATTCTCCTATGGAAGAAATAAGAGCCAATTGGTTTACTAAAGAAGATGTAAAAAATCTTTTAGATAATAATGCGTTAATGTCAGTAAGAACACAAATGTTTTGCTGGCAATGGATTAATGAAAAATAATTTTACTCTTATATCAAATATTAATTATGCTATTCTATAAACAATAGGAGGTAATATTAATGGCTACAGGTTATAATAATTTTAAAATTTTGATTACTAAAATAAGTAGACAAATACATCAAATAGAAGAACATGAAATGAGGGCTATTAATTTAAAAAGTCAACATATTTCTTGTCTTTATTACCTGTTATTAAGTGAAAAGTTAAGAGCAAAGGATATAGTAGATTATTATTTAGAAGATAAAGGTCAAGTATCAAGAAGCTTAGATTTTTTAGAAAAAAATGGCTATATTGTTTGTGAATCAACTGCACAAAAAAGATATAATGCATATTATTATTTGACTGATAAGGGCAAAGAGATTGCAAAATATGTAGAAGAAAAGATAGATGAAATAGTATTCAAGGTTTCTGATTCTCTATCTGAAAAAGAACGAATTGTTATGTATAAATGTTTAAGCACAATCAGTAAAAATTTAGAAAAAATAAAAGAATAATTGACAAATTAAAGGGCTGTGAAAAACTTAGTTTTATTCATAGCCCTTTTTATAAATATTTAGTTAAGCTCTATTAGATGAACCTAATACATCACGCATTTTATGTTGTACAGCTTTTGTAATATTATCTCTTGCAACACCTAATGGTTTTCTTGGGTCGAAGCAAGAATTATTGTCTAACATATATTTTCTCATTGAAGCATATGATGCAAGACGGATATCTGAGTCAATATTAATCTTACATACAGCCATTTTAGCAGCTTTTGCAAGTAAATCCTCAGGAACACCAATTGCGTCCTTCATATCTCCACCAGATTCCTTAAACATTGCTACATATTCTTGTAAAACAGAAGATGCACCATGTAATACAATAGGGAATCCAGGTAATCTCTTTGATACCTCTTCTAATATATCAAATCTTAGCATTGGCTTTGTACCTGGCTTGAATTTGAATGCACCATGAGATGTACCAATTGCGATGGCAAGTGAGTCAACACCTGTTCTTTTAACAAAATCTTCAACCATATTTGGATCAGTATAAGAAGAATGTTCTACATTAACTTCATCTTCAACACCAGCTAATGTTCCAAGTTCACCTTCAACTGTAACATATGGAGTATGCTTATGAGCATATTCACAAACTTTCTTTGTTAATGCTACATTTTCTTCATATGGTAAAGATGAACCATCAATCATAACTGAAGTGAAACCTGAATCAATACAATCTTTGCATGTTTCAAATGTATCACCATGGTCTAAATGTAATGCAATAGGTAAACCTGAATCTTTTACAGCAGCGTCAACCATTGCCTTTAAATAAAGAGGATTAGCATAATTTCTTGCTCCTCTTGAAACTTGAAGAATAATTGGAGAATGCTCAAGCTTAGCAGCTTCAACAATTCCTTGAATTGTTTCCATATTACAAATATTGAATGCTCCTACAGCATAGCCCTCATCGTATGCTTTTTTAAGCATATCTAATTCATTTACTAGTGGCATAATAATACCTAACCTTTCTATAATTACCAAAAGAATTATATCTCAAATAAAGATAAATATAAAGGAAAAATTAAAATAATTATTAATATAATATTAATAATACATTTTTACAATTGATAACAGCTTTTATTATTTTTATGAAACTTGATACTTTTTAATAAATTTAGTATAATAGCATAAAAGTAGTGGTGATAAATATGAATAAAGATTTTTTAAAGAGATTCGAAAAAAACAAAGATGAATTAACTGGACTTTTTAGACGTGATGCTTTATCTGCATATATGGATAAGCTTACAAGAGATGAAATTCCGTTTTCATTTGTTATTTTAGACATTGATAACTTTAAAACAATAAATGATAGTTATGGTCATCAAATTGGCGATTATGCATTAAAGCTTGTTGCTGATTCGTTAAAGGCTGTTGTTGGGGACAAGGGTGTTGTTGGTAGATTTGGTGGAGATGAATTTATTTTCGTTTTCCCTGAACTAGTTGAATATGATGATGTATGGCATATGCTATTAAATATTTTACAGTCAGCATATGAATTAAGAATTCCTGATACAGAAGTTAAAATAACATATACTGCAGGTGTATCTAGATATCCTTTAGATACAGATAATATTGATGTATTATTAAATCTTGCAGATAAGGCTTTATATCGTGGTAAGGTTAAGGGAAGAAATTGCTTCATTATTTATTTAAAAGAAAAACATGGAAATATAAACCTTCAAACAATAAGAGAAAAGGTTTATGATCCAATTAATTTACATGCAAAAATCTATAGAATGCTTACAAGTGATGATGATACATCAAATAATATTAAAGCAGTCTTAGATTTTATTGGCGCATATTTATTAATAGACCATGTATGTATGGAAGAGAATTCTAGATTATACTTAGATTATTATCAACCTATATCTATAAAAAGAGATTATGAACCATATAGTGAAGAGAGTATAAAAGAAGTATTTAGAGATAATGGAGTATTCTATGAGAATTCAACTTTATCATCAAGAGAAAAATATAAGATTATAGATGAATTTAAAAAACAATCAATATATGCAGCTTGTATAGCAGAAATTAAATGCTATGGAAAATCATTTGGTTTTTTAAGATGTGATATGTCAAATGTTAATACAGGTAGAGTATGGCAAAATGATGACTTAGTATTAATTGAGACTGTAGCTAACCAAATCGCATTAGTATTATATATTGATAGTCTTAAACAATTAATAGATTAATTTGAAGCCCTATTTAGATTTTCTAGTTCTATACCCTATCAAGCGTAAGAACCAGATTTTCAATAATAGGGCTTTAAATAATATTTTTTATTAATATAACTAATGATATAATAAAAGTAGAGGTATTTTATATGATTAAGGTATATGGGTCAAAAATGTGTCCTGATTGTAGAAATTTAGAATTGAATTTTAAAAAATTCAATATAGAATATCTATATTTAGATATAAATAGTAGTTTAAAAAATTTAAAAGAATTCTTATATTATAGAGATTCATACCCCTATATTTTTGATAGATTAAAATCTATAGGAGATATAGGTATCCCATGCGTTATTGATTGCGATAATGTTTTTACTGATTGGGAAGGATTTCTAATTAATAAAGGATATACTGATTTAGAATATGAAGAATCTAGTGTATCTTGTAGT
>CACZRY010000041.1 GCA_902783745.1 uncultured Erysipelotrichaceae bacterium | reverse complement strand
TTATCATGATTTTTATAATTTCTTTTAACTAAATCATATGAATAATTTGCATAACAATATCTACAGTTATGTAGGCAAGTATTATATTGGCCAATATCATTTGTAATTAAGCAATTACACCCTTTTCTATAACCTTTAATATTTTTATTTAATGTTATAGAAAGTGCATCTTCTATAACTTCTTTTGTCATACATCCATTTGTTGTAATTCCATATTTTTTATAATTACTATCTTCTAAGCATAATCTTAATGTCATTTTGTTTTCTTTTGCGATAGGAATAAAAGCTTTTATTAATGATTCTTCTTCACTTTTAGTTGGGGCTTTTAAGTCACTTGCGTTCTTTTTTACTTTGTCAAATATATCTAAAAAAGATATAGTAACTGAATTTGTATACCCTCTTAAGAGGGTAAGAAGGCGCCTAAATGCCTTTATATGCTTTTCTATATTCCATTCTTCATTAATTATTATTGGGTCATATCTTAGATGTATTTTTTCTTTTCCTATTATTAAAGAAAGCTTTTTAAATGATTCTATTATTTGTTTTTTATCTCCTACATTTACTTCTATATCATTACCATATGGTGTAATTGTTACAAACCAAAACATTCTAAATTTTTTTAGATTATCCATATATTTAAGCATTGGTGTTGGATTTTTAGTACAAAATACTAATACATCTACTACACTAGGATCTAATATGTATTTTGTTACTTGCTTAGGAAAATATGGGTTTCTAACGTAACAAAAGCCCGCATTTATTCTATTCATGAACCATTCTGAATAAAATGCTGGAATATCAGTTCTTTGACCTGTGTTTATAATCATAGTAAATGCACCTCCATTCAATTTTAATTATAGCTTAATTTTTTATTTTTATGATTTATCATTATTATTTTATTTATAAATAATTAAAAAGCCGTAAATTTGCAAATTTATGCAAATTACGGCATATTTATTATTCGAATTCGATTGTTGCAGGTGGTTTAGAAGTACAATCATAAAGTACTCTATTAACACCCTTTACTTCGTTTACGATTCTTCTTGATACCTTATCTAATACATCATAAGGAATTCTTGCCCAGTCAGCAGTCATGAAATCTGATGTCATAACAGCACGTAACGCGATAGCATAATCATATGTTCTACCATCACCCATTACACCTACTGATTGCATATTTGTTAATGCAGCAAAGTATTGACCAATACCCTTAATTCCTGCGTTAGCAATTTCTTCACGATATATTGCGTCAGCTTCTTGAACAATCTTAACCTTTTCAGGAGTTACTGCGCCAATAATACGGATACCAAGTCCTGGACCTGGGAATGGTTGACGATATACTAAATAATCAGGAATACCTAATTCTAAGCCTACACGTCTAACCTCATCTTTGAATAATAATCTTAATGGTTCAACGATTTCTTTAAAATCAACAACTGAAGGTAATCCACCTACGTTGTGGTGAGACTTTATAGTTGCAGATTTGCCTAAGCCTGATTCAATAACATCTGGGTAAATTGTACCTTGTGCTAAGAAATCAACCTTACCAATCTTTTTAGCTTCATCTTCAAATACTCTTATGAATTCCTCACCAATAATCTTTCTTTTTCTTTCAGGTTCAGTAACACCTTCAAGCTTCTTATAGAATCTTTCTTGTGCATTTACTCTAATGAAATTTAATTCATAATTTCCATTAGGACCAAATACAGCTTCAACTTCGTCTCCTTCATTCTTTCTTAAAAGACCATGATCAACGAATACACAAGTTAATTGCTTACCTACTGCCTTAGATAATAATACAGCAGCAACACTTGAATCAACTCCACCTGATAAAGCACACAATACCTTACCATCACCAATCTTTTCTCTTAATTCTTTAACTGTTCTTTTAACGAAGTCATCCATCTTCCATAATCCATGGCATCCACATACCTTTAATACGAAGTTAGAAATCATCTTCATACCTTCATCAGTATGCATAACCTCTGGATGGTATTGTACACCATAAATCTTGTTTTCTCTATCTTCCATTGCAGCAATAGGGCATGTTTTAGAAGATGCAGTAATAATAAAGCCTTTTGGTGCCTTAGATACATAATCTGTATGGCTCATCCATACATTAGTATCCTTTGATACTCCATCAAATAATAATGAATCATCACTATTGATTTTGATTAATGTCTTACCATATTCACTCTTAGGTGCATGAGTAACCATACCACCTAATGCGTGACCAATTGTTTGACATCCATAGCAAATACCTAAAATAGGGTATCCTAATTTAAATACATCTGGGTTAATATGTGGAGAATCTTCTTCAAATACTGAATTAGGTCCACCAGTGAATATAATACCCATAGGATTAAATTCTTTAATTTTTTCTAATGACATATTATAAGGATGAACCTCACAATATACATTACACTCTCTTACACGTCTTGCGATAAGTTGGTTATATTGTCCACCAAAATCTAAGACTAATACCTTTTCGTCCTTCAAGAGTATTTCCTCCTTTTTATTTATCTGTATCAGTTTTTAAACCACATCTAGAATAGATGAAATCTAGATTCTTAAAATAATATTCTAATGTGAAGCAAGATGCAAGCTCATCCTTTGATAAATGAGACATAACCTTATCTGATTCACTTAATAATGTTTGATAATCCTTACCTTCATTATAAGCAACCATTGCGATAGGTTGAACTGTATCATAAGCTTCTTCTCTTGATAATCCCTTTTCAATCAATGCCATCATTACTCTTTGAGCAAAAATAACACCATTTGTCATATAAATATCATCAATCATCTTCTTTGGATAAACAACAAGTTTATCTAAGATACCCATGAAACGATTTAACATATAATCTAATAACATTGTTGAATCTGGTAAAATAATTCTTTCTGTTGAAGAGTGAGAAATATCTCTTTCATGCCATAATGCAACATTTTCATTGAATGTAACCATATAACCACGAATAACTCTTGCACAACCACAAATGTTTTCAGAAGAAATAGGATTTCTCTTATGAGGCATTGCAGATGAACCCTTTTGACCAGGTGTGAAATATTCTTCTGCTTCATGAACTTCTGTTCTTTGTAAGTTTCTAACTTCAAATGCCATTTGTTCTAAAGTATCTGCAATACATGCAAGTGTAGACATATAGAATGCATGTCTATCACGTTGTAATACTTGTGTTGAAATGTTTGCAGAATCGATTCCTAAATGCTCGCAAACATAATCTTGAATAGATGTTGGAATATTTGCAAAATTACCAACAGCACCACTCATCTTACCACATTCAACTCCTTTTCTTGCGAAGTCGAATCTTTCTAGGTTTCTTTTCATTTCTTCATGCCATAATACCCACTTTAAACCAAATGAAGTAATATCTGCATGAATACCATGAGTACGACCAATGCAAGGAGTCTTCTTAAATTCATAAGCTCTTCTTTCTAATACATCCATGAATTTAACAATGTCATTGCGAATAATATCATTAGCTTGCTTAATTAAATAACCATTAGCTGTATCAACAACATCTGTAGAAGTTAAGCCATAATGTACCCACTTCTTTTCTTCTCCTAAAGATTCAGATACACATCTTGTGAAAGCAACAACATCATGCTTAGTCTTCTTTTCGATTTCCTTAATGCGTTCTACATCAAATTTAGCATTTGCTCTAATTTTATCAACGTCGCTCTTAGGAACTACGCCAAGTTCACACCAAGCTTCATCAGATAAGATTTCAACCTCTAAATAAGCATTAAACTTATTTTCTTCAGTCCAAATCTTTCTCATTTCAGGTCTTGAATATCTTTCAATCATTTTACTTTTCCTCCACATGCTTTAAATAGCATTCTAATGTATTTTCCATAAGACAAGTAATTGTCATAGGTCCGATACCACCAGGTACCTTAGTAATATATGATGCATGACCAAATACATCGTCAAAATCAACATCACCACATAATTTATTTGTTTCAAGGTCTCTATTTACACCAACATCAATAACTACAGCACCTTCCTTAACAAATTCCTTTTTAATGAATTTAGGACGTCCTATAGCAACAATTAGGATATCAGCTTCTTTAGTAACCATTTGTAAATTTTCTGTTTTTGAATGGGCAATTGTTACTGTGGCATTTTTATCAGTCATAAGCTTTGCAACAGGAAGACCAACTATATTACTTCTTCCAACAACACAAGCTCTCTTTCCCTGAATTTTAATTCCAGCTGATTCTATTACCTGAATGATTCCTTTTGGTGTACAAGGAATAATTCCAGGCTGCTTTAAGTATAATGATGCAACATTTGCTGGATGGAATCCATCAACATCCTTTGTTGGTGCAATTGAATTAATGATATATGTTTCATTAATATGCTTTGGCAAAGGTAATTGAACTAAAATCCCATCAACTGTTGGATTACAGTTTAATTCATTAATTATACCAAGTAACTCATCTTGAGAAATATCAAGAGGCTTTTTAATTGTTAAATTTTCAATTCCTACGTTTAAGCAAGCTTTTTCCTTACCTTTAACATAAGATACTGAACCAGCATCATCACCAACTAAAATAACGGCTAATTTAGGCTTTCTGCCATATTTATTATATAGCATATCAACCTTATCCTTCATTTGGTTTTGTAGGATTTGTGCAAGTTCTTTACCACTTATAACCTTAGTATCCACAATAATCACCCTGAGTATTAAAACTTTTTATATGCCTTTGCGCCAATGTCTGTTCTATGGAATAGGTTATCACATTTAACATCAGCAACAATCTTTAATGCATTTTTATTTGCTTCTTCTAATGTCTTACCCTTACCAACGCAGAATAATACTCTACCTCCGTTAGTAACAAGATTTCCATTATCATCAATTTTTGTACCCATATGATAAATATCATCAGAATCAGCGCCTAAAATAACTGCGCCCTTCTTATAACTTCCTGGGTAACCTTTTGATGCTAATACTACACCAATTGTATAGCAATCCTCCCATTCTAATTTAGGAGCATTACCTAAAACAATTGCTAAGAAAGCATCATATATATCAGATTTTAATCTAGGTAATACAACTTCAGTTTCAGGATCACCGAAACGAGAATTAAATTCTATTACCTTAATTCCATTCTTTGTCTTCATTAAGCCGCCATATAAAACACCTTTAAATGGATGGCCTTCCTTAACCATAGCCTTAGCTGTTGGAATCATAATATTATTTAATGCAAAATCATAATCTTCTTTTGTAATGAAAGGCAATGGTGAATATGCACCCATACCACCTGTATTAGGTCCCATATCTCCATCATATGCACGCTTATGATCCTGAGCCATTTCTAGAGGATATACATTCTCATTATCAACAAAGCACATAAATGAGAATTCAGGTCCTTCTAAGTACTCCTCAATAACAACCTTAGGTTGACCATATTTATCATCAACAAGCATATCCTTTAATGCTATAATTGCCTCATCTAAATTCATAGCAATAACAACACCCTTACCTGCAGCAAGTCCATCATATTTAATAACTGTTGGGAATGAATGCTTAGAAACATAATCCTTAGCTTTTTCAAAGTCAGTAAATGTTTCATATCCTGCAGTAGGAATATTATATTTTTTCATAAGCTTTTTAGCAAAATCCTTAGATGATTCAATTTGTGCTGCATCCTTTGTAGGACCAAATGCTTTAATACCTGCTTTTGTTAATTCATCAACAACACCTACAGATAATGCTGCTTCAGGACCAACTACAACTAAATCAATAGCTTCATCCTTAGCGAATGCAACAATATTTTCTACATCAGTATCTTTGATATTTACACAAACTGCAAGCTTTGCAATACCTGCATTACCAGGTGCTGCATAAATTAAATCTACCTTATTTGATTTTGATAATGCATGAACGATGGCATGTTCTCTTCCACCGCCACCAACTACTAAAACCTTCATGGTTATAACCTCCAAAAATTAGTGCTTGAAATGACGCATTCCAGTGAATGTCATTGGAATATTCTTTTCATTTGCTAAATCAATTGAATCTTGGTCACGCTTAGATCCACCTGGCTGTACAACTGCACAAACACCATTTGCAATACCATACTCTAATGTATCTGAGAATGGGAAGAATGCATCTGAAGCTAATACTAAACCGTCCTTAACTCCTCTTTGATGTGCTTCTTCAATTGCAATCTTAGCTGCACCAACACGGTTCATTTGACCTGCACCAACGCCACATGTTGTACCATTCTTAACTACAACAATTGCGTTTGATTTAACATGCTTAACAATCTTCCAGCCAAAGTTCATATCGCTTAATTGAGCTTCTGTTGGCTTAGCATTTGTTACAGTCATGTCACTTGTAATAGTCTTAATTTCAGTATCTTGATCTTGTACTAATAATCCACCATTAACAGTAACATACTGCTTTTCCTTTGGATATTGTCCAAGCTTATATTGAATAACTCTTAAATCAGGACGCTTTGCAAAAGCATCTAAAGCTTCCTGTGTGAATCCTGGAGCAAGGATTAACTCTAAGAAAATAGACTTACCCTTTTCACCATGATCAAACTTAATTAAATTAGCTGCTTCACCATCAATAATTTGGTTTGTTGCCACAATACCACCAAAAATTGATACTGGATCAGATTCATAAGCCTTTAACCAAGCTTCCTTTAAATCCTTACCAATTGCAGCTCCGCATGGGTTCATATGCTTTAAACCTAATGCGAATGGAGTATCACCAAATTCTCTTACAATATTTAAGGCTGCATTTGCATCTTGAATATTGTTATAAGATAATTCCTTACCTTGAATTTGCTTTGCATTAGCTAATGAATATGGAAGTGTAGTATCAGTTGCATAGAACTTTGCAGCTTGATGTGGGTTTTCACCATATCTTAAGCCTTGTACTAAATCAGCTTCAACGAATAATTTTTCATTTAAGCCAGCTTTTTCTCTCATATATCTTGCAATCATAGTATCATATTCTGCAGTTAAAGTATAAACCTTTGCAGCAAGTTCTAATCTTGTTTGATATGTAGTATCGCCATTTTCCTTAATTTCTTTAATTACTCTATCATAATCATTGATATCAGTAACAACAGTTACATACTTATGGTTCTTTGCAGCACTACGAAGCATTGATGGGCCTCCGATATCGATGTTTTCAACTGCTTCATCGAAAGATGCACCTCTATCAATAGTCTTTTTGAATGCATATAAGTTTACGCATACTAAATCAATATATTTAATGTTATGAGCTTTAACTTCCTTAACATGCTCAGGATTATCTCTTACAGCAAGTAATCCACCATGTACCATAGGATGTAGAGTCTTAACTCTTCCTGATAAGATTTCTGGGAAACCTGTTACATCAGAAATATCAATTGCCTTAACTCCACCTTCAATTAATACCTTCTTAGTACCGCCTGTAGATACAATTTCATAACCTAATTTTTCAAGCTCTTTACAAAAATCAACAACACCTGTTTTATCTGTAACACTAACTAATGCTCTTTTCATTTTTAGTTCTCCTTAAAATATTTGTTAATAGCTTCAACATATAAAACATGTTCAATTTCATGAATATGTCTTTCTACTTCATTTATGTCGTTGCCATAGTATTCAAATCCGCGTTGCATAATAATCTTTCCTGAATCAACGCCTGAATCAACATAATGTACTGTAACACCAAACACCTTAACTCCATATTCGAATGCATCTTTAATACCATGTGCACCCTTAAATGAAGGTAATAATGCTGGATGAATATTTATAATCTTTCCTTCATAATTATCAAGTAAAACCTTACCGATATATCTCATATATCCAGCAAGACAAATTAAATCAATATTTAATTCCTTTAGCTTATTAACTATGATTGTTTCAAATTCTTCCTTTGAAGCATAATCCTTTGCATTAAAGACAAAAGTATTAACATGGTGGTTTTTCGCGCGTGTTAATACAAATGCATCCTTTTTATCACAAACAAGGATAGGACAACAAGCATCCTTGATTGTACCATCCTCAATTGCGTTTATAATAGCTTCAAAGTTTGTGCCTGAACCTGAGGCAAAAACAGCTATATTTTTCATATTACTTATGGATAACTACCTTACCGGCATTAT
>CACZRY010000040.1 GCA_902783745.1 uncultured Erysipelotrichaceae bacterium | reverse complement strand
TTCTTTAATACAACAGTTGTATCCTTATTAGATGAACGTGTATTTGTTTGTTGCTTAGCCTTAACAACATTTACTGCAAGGTCTGTATCCTTATTAGATTCACCAACAATCATACCTTCATAAATTTGTTCACCAGGTCCTACAAACATTACACCACGATCCTCTAATGCACCTAAAGAATATGCAGTAGATTGACCTTCAGCCATAGATACTAATACACCAGTTTTTCTTGTACCTACATTAACATTATCAAGTGGTCTATAATCTAAGAATGAATGGTTAATAATACCATAACCTTTTGTTAATGTCATAAAGTTAGTATTAAATCCAATTAAACCTCTTGATGGAATTGTGTATACTAATCTTGTTTGTGTTTCTGTGTTAGTCATTGTTTCAAGGTTACCATGGCGATTACCCATCATTTCAATGATTGAACCTGCAGTTTCACTTGGTAAGTCAATTACACAGTATTCATATGGTTCCATTGTAACGTCATTTTCTTTATGTAAGATTACATGAGGACGAGATACTTGGAATTCATAACCTTCTCTTCTCATGTTTTCAATTAAAATACCTAAATGTAATTCACCACGACCAGATACAATCCATTCCTCTTTATTATCTATTCTTTCAACTCTTAAAGATACATCCTTTTGAGTTTCACGGAATAATCTATCTTCAATCTTAGATGCAGTAACCAGCTTACCATCCTTACCACAGAATGGTGAAGTATTTGTACCAAAAGTCATCTGTACTGTTGGTTCTGATATATGAATCTTTTCTAATGCTTCTTCTTTTCCTACAGGGCATACTGTTTCACCAACAGAAATATCTGCTAAACCAGAAATACCAACAATATCACCTGCATAAGCTTCATTAATTTCAATTCTTTCAAGTCCAAAGAATCCATAAAGCTTTTGAATTCTAAATTGCTTAATAGAACCATCAGTTCTTACACAAGATACTTGATCATTTACATGAATAGTACCACGTGCAATCTTACCAATACCAATTCTTCCTTGGAAATCTGAATAATCAAGTAAACAAGGTTGGAATTGTAATGGAGATTCCTTATCTTGATTTGGAGATGGAATTTCTTGAATAATTAAATCAAGTAATGGATCCATTCCTTCCTTTTGTGTTGAGATATCTGGGTCTAATGATGATGTATTATTCATTGCTGATGTATAACAAATAGGGAAATCAAGCTGATCCTCGTCACATCCAAGATCAATAAATAATTCTAAAACCTCATCAATAACCTCACTGATTCTTGCAGAAGGCTTATCTACCTTATTAATAACTACTATGGGTTTTAAATGTGCTTCAAATGCTTTCTTTAATACAAATCTTGTTTGAGGCATTGTTCCTTCATATGCATCTACTACTAAAACAACTCCATCAACCATCTTCATGATACGTTCAACTTCACCAGAGAAATCTGCATGTCCTGGAGTATCTAAGATGTTAATCTTATAATCTTTCCAACGGATTGCTGTATTCTTAGCTAAAATTGTAATACCACGCTCACGTTCAAGATCATTATTATCCATTATTAATTCACCCATATCCTGATTGTTACGGAAAGTATGTGAATCCTTTAATAGCTTATCTACTAATGTAGTTTTGCCATGGTCTACATGGGCAATAATTGCAACATTTCTAATATCTTTTACATCCATAATAATTTCACCTCAGTTTAACAAAATAATTATAACAAAAAACACATATACATATATAATTATTTTTTAAGAAAACGTTATTATTTATTTTCTTTTATATAAAATTATAGGCAAAGCCAAAGAATATATTAAATCTGAATTTAAATCCTTATATGCTTTTATAACCATATCTAAATAAACTATAGAAGAATTTCCTTCAAGCTTACATACCTTATATATTTTTGAAATAGATTCAAAAAACATAGGATCTGCTGTATTTGTTAAATTATCTAAATATCCATACAATTCAGGATGTCTATTTAATGTATGATAAAACGCACTTATACTTCTTGGAAGTCTTCTATTAATCTCTATTTCATAGGGTAGGCCTGATATAAGCTCATATATCTTTTCAAGTTCAAGTCTTATCGCATGTAATATAATATCCTTTTCTTCTTTTGATTTAGTATTGTATCTTAAAAGATGACATATTAAATCATATCTCCATAAAACTCTATGCTGACTTTTATTCGCACTAGGATAATATGTCATATAAAGATCAATAAATTCATCTAGTGATTTCTTATAATCTAAGTAATTATAGAATCTCTTAATAACTGATGTATATTTATCAATTAATTCCTTCTTATCCTGCTTAATTGAATTAACATTTAATAATTCATTTAAAAAGTTATTAGCTTCAATATAATAAGATATTATTAATTCTTCAATATATACAACTCTTATATCTTTTCTTCTTCCTACCTCAAATATCTGATAACATAGCTTTTCTTTAGTTATATTATCATAATCTAAGATACAATAAGCACTATCATTAGATACAACTCTATTAGAAGGATGTCCTACAACATCATTTCTAATATATTTTAATTCACGTAAATTTTTATTAGAGTTAATATTAATAAATGACTTAGATGATGTTAATGCTAAAGCCATTTGATAAAGTGAATCTACTGATACAAATAGAGCTTGAAGTAATGCATATACTCTAAGACATACATCTCTATCCTCTAAATCTTTTTCTTCTTTCATATATGATTTAATAATTTCATTTGAAATTCTTAACGCATTTATAGAAGATGCCATTCTATAATCATTTAATTTTAAATATCTTTCATAATTGAATTTATCTAATATCTCTTCGTTTTTTTCTAAAAGCTTTAAAACCATTATTTCACAACCTTATTTATTAAATACGAAACAAATTGTGTAGCACATCTACCTGATAAAGAACCATATCTTAATTGCCAGCTTGATGCTTCCTTATATAATACTTCATCATCTATATTAATATTATTTACAATTGCTAAAGCCTTAACCATTTTCTTAAATTCCATAGGTGATAAATTACTATAATAAATTTGTAATCCAAATCTATAAGCAAGTGATAATTTTTCAGCCTGTGTCTCACTTCTATTTAAATCATCATCAATAGTACCATTATCTCTAAATGTTTCTTTAATTAAATGACGTCTATTAGATGTAGCGTAAACAACAACATTATCTGGTTTAGGTTCAATTCCACCTTCAATAATTGATTTTAAATATTTATATTCGACTTCATTTTCTTCAAATGATAAATCATCCATATAAATAATATAATAATATGGTCTTGTTCTTAATGTATGAATAATCTTAGATATTTCTTCCATTTGATGCTTATATACTTCAATTATTCTTAAACCTTTATCAAAATATTTATTTATTAAAGCTTTAATAGATGTAGACTTACCTGTACCAGAATCACCATATAATAAAACATTATTAAATGGTTTTCCTGATATAAATGCTTCTGTGTTTTCACAAAGCATATTTTTTTGCATATCATAGCCAATTAAATCATCAAAAGTTACATCTAATACATTCTTTATAGGCTTAAGATTACCATTATCTACTCTAAATGCTTTAAATAAAGCCATATAAGCTAATCCTTTTTCTTTATAGAATTTTAATAATGTATTCTTAAAAGAATTATAATCATTATCCTTTATTTCATTAATCATATTTTCAATTAATAATTTTAAATACTTATTAGCTCTTGTAGATTCAATTTTAAAATCATTAGCTTCTCCTAATGATTTAGTATCCATATTATAAAGATCATAAAAATATTTAAAATCACTTTCTACAAATGAAGAATATCCTATATCACATTTATTTCTTTCAATAGCGCGAGTATAGCTATTATCATTAAAAATAAAAGTATATAAAATATACTTCTTCCATAAATTACCAGATAATCCTTCTTCAATTCCAAAATTAATTAAATTAGATATAGCTAAAACTAAATCATTATCCTTATTAATTACTGAATCAAATACTTCTTTTCTTTTAATATTATTAAATACATAAAGCATAAAATCACTTCCCTTAAACAATTAAGATTATATCATAAACTATATTTAGAAAAAACAATAACAAAAGAATAAATATATGGTAAAATTAAAAAGGTGATTATTATGCGTTATGTTATATATAATCCTTTAGCTTCAAATGGAATGGGTAATGAAATAAAGGATAGATTTATAAGTGAATATAAGGATAAATTTGATGATTTAGAATTAATTAATGGTCTTACACTAAAGCCTGAAGATTTAATAAAAAAGCTAGATATCAAAGATGAAATAATATTAATTGGTGGAGATGGTACAATTAATGTATTTCTAAATAAATATCTAAGAAGTGACATTAAAAATAAAATTTTTCTTTATGGTGGTGGTTCTGGAAATGATTTTTCTAAAGATATAAATAAAGAACCATATACTTTAACAGATATAACAAAATACTTATCTTGTTGCCCATATGTTGAAGTAAAAGGTGGTAAGAAATATTTTTTAAACAACGTAGGCTTTGGAATTGATGGCAAGGTATGTTATGTTGCTGAAGAAATGAAAAAGAAAAGAAAAAAATTTAATTATACTAGAATTGCTGCAAAACTATTATTAACATTAAGAAAAAAGGTTGCGGTAGTAATAGTTGATGGTAAGAAATATGTATACAAGAATGTTATTCTTGCCGCAACAATGAATGGAAAATATTATGGTGGTGGTATGAAAAATGCACCAGACCAAGATAGATTATCTAATGAATTAACTCTTATTGTATTACATGCAAGAAGCAATATCCACGCAATGATTAGATTCCCAAAAATGATTAAAGGTGAACATTATAAATATACTAAGATTGTTGCAGTACATAAGGGTAAAGTAATTGATGTTAAATTTAATAAGCCTGAATATATACAAGTAGATGGTGAAGTTTTAGGTAAATACTATCATTATAAGGCT
>CACZRY010000039.1 GCA_902783745.1 uncultured Erysipelotrichaceae bacterium | reverse complement strand
TTTTTTTCTTACTTTTTTTAATTTTCCTTCACTAAGATATTTCCCTTTTATTTTTTCTTCTTTAGTTTTCTTATCAATTACTTTTTCATTCCACGCGATTTTATTACCATTAATAATAATCTCGCCGCTATCTGGCTTTTCTAAAAGATTAATACATCTAACAAGACTTGATTTACCTGCACCACTATAACCTATAACACCAAAAATTTCACCATCATTAATTTTTAAAGAAACATTCTTTATAGCTTCTACTTCATTACCCTTAATGTGATATATTTTGTTTAAGTTATTAATTTCTATCATGCAATCACCACCAAACATGAAAAACTTTATTTCCTACTAATTCGATATGGTTAGTATGAAATATTGGTATTTTTAATTATATAAAAAAATTTATTGTTTTTGAAATATCTTTTACAATATGTTTGCTATAGTTTTAAACTATATCAAGCAAATATGACCTAACTATTGCATTCAAAAAAAAGACCTTTTTCAAGGTCTTCTTTCTAATTAATATCAGCTTTATTTAATTTAGCATTTAATTTTTTAGTCATATTTTTATTAATAAAATAAACTGTTAACCATATTGTTAAATATATAGCAATAAAAACACTAGTAAATATAACAATTACTTCTATTCTAAAAGGAATCCAATTATTAATTAAATAACCACCCATATAAACAATATATATTGATGTCATTTGAAAAAATAAGCTTTTAGCCTTAGGCCAAGCATCTATTTGGTTAAATACACTACTTCCTGCCTCAACAAACGCAATTATATATGTTGTTATTATCGCTAAAAAAACAGGTCCTGCAGTAAGCTTTAAATCTATACCTGATGATTCTATACATAAATATACAATTCCTGCAATAATAGGGCCTAATCCAGAGAATATTAAACCTCTTTTAATGAACTCTTTTACATATTTATTCATATTATAATCCCATCCTATTCTTAACATTCTTTAATTCTCTTCTAGATATAAAATCAGTATATCCATTTTTAAATACTACCTTTAAGGCACCACCAATTGTAGTTTCAAATCTTTTTATTTTAGTTTTATTAGCTAAACAGGATTGATTTATCTTAATAAATATATTCAAATTTAATTCTTCTATTTGATATAATCTATATTTTATTTGATATTTCTTATCTCCTATTAAAGCGAATACTTTGTTATTTTCAGATATAAAGCACGCTACATCATTAATATCTATTTTTATTATTTCACCATCATAATTGCCTGTTAAATCTACTTCTGATGATAAAACTAAAGCTTCTATGTCTTCAACAAGCCTAGTTCTATCATGTGCATAAATTAAAACTTTTTCTTCTTCATCTTCATTAATATATGTATAACATTTCATAGGATTCACCTCTAAAATAATTATACTATATTAACAATCTTTTTTTAATTTCTTATTGAAAAATAGAACAGTTAATAATCCTGTTATAATTAAATAACCAAATATAATTAATAAAAACATTAATCCTCTATCATTAAATGAATAATAAATTGGATTTCCATAATTATCAGGTAATGTATGTGTTGCCTCTGTTATTACTCTACCTAAATAAACTGAAGGATAAAATGGTAAAAATTCTGCAACCTTCTCAAAATCACCCATTGTCTCAAGTGGCATCCAAGCACCACCAATAATACCAGATAATGAAATAAATATAGATGTGACTGCAGGTGCTGATTTTTCATTTAATAATGTTGCAAAAATCATTCCAATAAAAATATTTATAGACATAATTGGAATCATTTCTAATATTAATAATAAGCTATTAGGAAATGATATAAAGCCTGTATTAGATATAGCACCAAAAATATAGCCTAATATTATACAAATAATAGATTGAATTATTCCAATTATTAAAAATGGAACAAAATAACCAATTATATAATTATAACTTTTCATAGGTGATGTATATAATCTTTTTAAAAATGAGCTAGTTTTATCTTTAGATATTAATAAAGCAGCTATAAGCATTAGCATTGAATATGAAAACATCATAATACCTGGAATTAAGCTTTTAACTTCGAAAATAGATACATTATCACCTGCATATTTTAATATAATTTGAAACATTAATACCATAATAATAGGAAATCCTAGGCAAAAGATATAAATTAATGGATCTCTTGTCATTTCTTTTAAATTTCTTTTCATGAATACTATAGTTCTCATTAATCTATACCTCCTACAATTTTTACAAATGCTTCTTCAAATGAAGATTCATTTGTTTTTTCTTTTATTTCATCAATTGTTCCTTCAATTAATAAGTTACCTTTTGATAATATTGCAACTCTATCACATAATGCTTCAATTTCTTCTAAGTAATGAGATGTTAATATAATAGTTATTTTACCTTTAAATTTATTAACGATTTTCCATAGTTCTCTTCTTGCGATAACATCTAAGCCTAATGTTGGTTCATCTAGTAATAATATTTTAGGCTTAGATATTAATCCTAACGCGATTGATAATCTTCTTTGATAACCACCAGATAAGGTTTTAGCTCTTTGGTTAACTACTTCATTTAAGCCTAAATCTTCAATTATTTCATTTAAATAATTTTCATCTTTTTGATTATATAAATCTTGGAAAAATTTTAAGTTTTCTAATACAGTTAAATTTTTAGCAACTGCACTTTCTTGTGGAGATATATCTATTATTTTTTTTATTTCATCCATGTTATTATTAGTAAATCCATCAACAATAAAATCACCATTTGTTTGATTAGTTAATCCAGATAATATTTTAAGTAATGTGGTTTTACCAGCTCCATTTACTCCAAG
>CACZRY010000038.1 GCA_902783745.1 uncultured Erysipelotrichaceae bacterium | reverse complement strand
GTTTTCGCTAAACTATTTAGAATTGATATTGTTTGTAATTCAATTTACGTTTAATAGTTTGTCATATACAGTTTTCAAAGACTCAATCGCGCATTTTTCACGCGCTCCTCTATCTTATCACTTTGTAAATTCTTTGTCAATTACAAATTGATAAAATTTAAGTGGTGGTTGGGAGTGGTTTCGAACCACCGAACCCATAGGGAGCAGATTTACAGTCTGCCGCGTTTAGCCTCTTCGCTACCCAACCATTTTTGATTTATTTTTTCACACTTTTAGGCGTGTGCTCTAATATAATATCATTTTCATTTTTTAATGTCAACAACAAATTTATCTATTTTTAAATTTTTTAAAGTACTTTTTTATCTTATTTAATAATATATAGATATATCCTTATATATAAATATAAAAAACCCCTATAAAATCAAACTAATTCGCACTTAAAAGCTAAAATCAAATCATTTTATAGGGATTATTAATTATTGTTTCTTTTTAATTCTTTTGTCAAGTTCATATGTAGCAAGCATTATAACCCTTTTACAGCCTTGGCATTCAAGTTTAATATCTGCACCTACTCTTATAACCTTCCATAAAGAAGAACCACAAACATGAGGCTTTTTTGTAGTTATTATTTCATCAAGCTTATACATTATAGAGGCTTATCCTTTATAGCTTTAAAAATTCTTGGATATTTTGTTAAAGAAGGCTTTATTTTCTTTATTACAACTATATTTCTTTCTCCTTGGTCATCAGGTAAATTAAAATTAATTATTTCCTCAATTTTACCACCTAATACCTTTATTGCGTTAGATGCCTCATCTATTTCTTCTTTATCATTTCCCTTTAACGCAATAAAATATCCGCCAACCTTAACATATGGCATACAAAGCTCTGCTAATACATTTAATCTTGCAACAGCTCTTGCAGTTACATAATCATATGATTCTCTTTTATTCTTTATATATTCTTCCGCTCTTGCATGAATTGCTAAAACATTATCAATACCAATATATTTTGTTAAATCGTTTAAGAAATTAATTCTTTTATTCAAAGAATCAATAATTGTTACATTAATATTAGGTTTGACAATTGCTAAAGGTACAGATGGAAATCCTGCACCTGCTCCTACATCTAATATATTATAATTATCGCCTTTAATAGCTTTTGTAATTGTAAGAGAATCATAAAAGTGCTTTAAATAAACCTGATCGTGTTCTGTAATTGCTGTAAGGTTCATATATGAATTAACCTCAATAAGCTTATTATAGTAAAGCTCAAATTTATTTAACATATCTTTATTTATATTTATATTAAGTTTTTCAAGCTCTACTATAAAATCCATTACATTCTCCTTAATTTTTCACAATAAACCATTAAAACTGAAATATCAGCTGGATTTACACCTGAAATTCTTGAAGCCTGTCCTATTGTCTTAGGCATAACCTTTTTAAGCTTTTCTCTTGCTTCTAAGGCAATATTATCAACTAAATCATAATCTATATTATCAGGTATTTCTTTATCCTCGTTTGCTCTCATCCTTTGAGACTGCTCAAGTGATTTTCTTATATAACCATCATACTTAAAATTAATTTCAACTTCAAGTAATACTTCATCTAAATCATCATAATCTATATCTAATGTAACACCTTGGGCATTAAGCATTTCTTTAATATCCTTATAACCTACATTTGCTCTTTTAATTAAAGATGCAAGTGATAAAGATTCAGTTAATAAAGATTCACCTAATTCCTTTAAAATAGGATCTGCAAACATTGGCTTAATTTTTATATCATTGAAGTCCTTCATTAATTTAGCTATTGCAGCTTCCTTTTTATTTAATCTTTCTTCTTGTTCTTCTGATATAGTACCAACCATATATCCTTTATGACGTAATCTTAAATCAGCATTATCATGTCTTAATAATAATCTATATTCAGCTCTTGAAGTTAATAATCTATATGGTTCATTTGTACCCTTAGTTACTAAATCATCAATCATAACACCGATATATGCTTCATCACGTCTTAGTATTAAAGGATCTTTACCTAATACCTTTAATCCTGCGTTAATACCAGCAATAATACCTTGTCCTGCAGCCTCTTCATATCCAGATGTTCCATTTATCTGTCCTGCAGTAAATAAATTCTTTACAACCTTTGTTTCAAGGCTTGGCCATAATTCAAGTGGGTTTATTGCATCATATTCAATCGCATAAGAATATCTTATAACTTCACAATTTTCAAGTCCAGGAAGCATTCTTATCATCTTATCCTGTACATCAACTGGCATAGATGTTGAAAAACCACCAATATATGTTTGATCTAATTCTAAAGATTCTGGCTCATAGAATATTTGATGTCTTTCCTTATCCTTAAATCTAACAATCTTTGTTTCAATAGATGGACAATATCTAGGACCAATTCCTTTAATTACTCCACCATACATACTAGATTCATCTAAATTATCACAAATTAGCTTATGTAATTCTTTATTAGTATATGTTAAATAACAAGGTACTTTAACGTTTAATAAAGAATCATATCCCTTATCAAAGCTAAAATGCCATACATAATCAGAACCAGGTTCTAATGATGCTTTAGAAAAATCAATAGTTGAAGCTTTGATTCTAGGTGGAGTACCTGTCTTTAATCTTTGAATTTCAAATCCACATCTTCTTAAGGCTTCACTAATTCCTTTATCAGTAGGTTCACCATCAGGACCTTCCTTACTTGTCCAATGTCCTCTTAGGATTCTTGAATCAAGATAAGTACCTGTCGTTAAAATAACAGTTTTAGAATATATTTTTTGTCCATCCTTTGTAACAATACCTTTAATTTGCTTATCTTCAACAATTAAATCTGTTACTAAAGCTTCTATTAATGTTAAACCTTTAACACTTTCAAGATGACGTCTCATCTCTCTTTTATATAATAATTTATCCTCTTGAAATCTTAATGCCCACACTGCAGGTCCCTTAGACATATTAAGCATTTTAGTTTGGATTTGGCATAAATCTGCATTTTTACCCATATATCCACCTAATGCATCAATTTCTCTTACAACAACACCCTTTGCAGGTCCTCCAATACTTGGATTGCATGGCATTGAACCAGTCATATTAAGATTTCCTGTGACTAAAGCAACCTTTAATCCCATTTTTGCAGGTGCAATTGCAGCTTCACATCCTGCATGTCCAGCACCAACAACTAATACATCAAAATTATCCATATTTATATCATCCTTTTGGAATTAAAATTCCACGTAAGTAATAATATCACTTTTAACTTATTTTAACAAGTTCATTTCCCTCTTAACTTTTTATATTTTATTTGTTATAATAAAGTAAAGACGCAAGACGATTTATATTTGAACAGTCTATAAGGGAAGTGATTTTATGTCAGATTTATTAGATGAAAGATCACAAATTAAATACAATAACGAAATTTTAGACTTGTATGATGCAGCAAATGTTTGCTTTGATCCACTAACAAAAACAATTGAAGTATTTTCTATGGGTTCTAGATTAATTGGGGTAAATCTTACTGTCAATGAATTTGCTAGCAAATTTATCGAAGAATTCGAACTTTTAGATACACAACACGAAAAAATTGTTAAGTTTTTCTCTAATTTTGAATCTCAAGAAGGCCTTAGATTAAACATGGAGATTTCTTTTGAAATTCAAGGAAGCAAAAGCAAGATGAAAATGAAAACCATTGGTTTTGTTAGAAATGGAAAATTATACATTTCTTTTAAGAATCTTAACATTGTAATGACAGACACTTATGATCCATTAACAAAGGTTTTCTCAAAAAAAGGTTTAATGCCTGTAATTGATAGAGCTATTGAGGATAATAAAGAATTTGCATTATTGATTCTAGATATCGATGATTTTTATGCTATAGAAGAAGCTTATGGAAAAATGTATTCTGACGTTATTTTAGTTGAAGCTGCCGCATCAATTCAAAAATATGTTGGTAACAATGGTTCTGTTGCAAGAATTGGTCTAGACCGTTTCTTAATCTTATATTATGTAAGAGATAATTATGATGATATTCATGATGCTTGTGAAAACATAAGACAAGCAGTTATCAACTTAAATAATCATAATGTTAAACAAGTTACAATTAACGCAACCATTGGATGTACATCTTATCCATCTAATGGTGAGAATTTCGATGTACTTTATCGTAAAAGTTATTTAGCATTACAGCGTGGTATTAGAAAAGGTGGAGCTTGCTTCATCATATATATGGAAGAACGTTGTGGTACTATTGATACAATTGATGAAGAAAAGTTTATCAACTTTGAATCAAACATTAATTCTGTTGATCAAGCTTCTTCTTACTTTAATATTTTCGCTGGAGTATTTGAAATTCTAAATAGATTAGGTTCTGTTAAGAAAAACTATAATGATGCATTATCCTTAATAGGTAATTATTATGTAGTAGATAGAGTTTCACTTATTACTTTCTCAAATGAAGAGAAAAATGGTTTTTTATTCTCATTCACAGATGAGAAAGCAGCAGTTAAAGATAGTATTATATTAAAAGAAAATTCAAGACAAGCATTCATGGATACTTTTAATAAAAAAGATATAATTAAAATTAATCAAGTTAAGTCTAATAAAGATTTACCTATATATCCAATACTAAGAGAAGAAAGAGTTTCTTCTACTCTTGTATTCAAACTAGAATATAGTAAAAAAGCATATGGTTTATTAAAATTTGATATGTTTGCGCATAACAAATTTTGGAGCGATCTTGATATATCTTCTCTATATTTAATAGCACAAATGTTTACTGCTTCTCTTTATCGTGAAAGAGTTAAAGAAGATACCGAAATCATGCTATGCTATGATAAATTAACTGGAATATATAATTACTCTAAATGGAGAGATATGGTAGATGCTAGATTAGATGATGCAAAAGATAAAACAGAAAGACAAAACTTCAGTATTATTTACTTCTACTTTGAAGCATTTATGCATATGAATGATACACTAGGTACTGGAATTTGCGATAATGCATTAAAATATCTAGGTAAAACATTAACTAAATTAAATAATTACAAAGGTTTAAATTTAATAACTGCAAGAGTATCTGGAGATAAATTTATTATTTATGTTCCAACAAAAGATCAAGATATTTTAAACTCATTAATTGAAGATATTAATATTAAACATCGCCAAAGCTTTGCATATGGTGAACAATTTAATTTATTATTTGGTATATATATTAATAATGTTGCTGGTTCATATGGAATTCAAAATCAAGATTACATAACAAATGCAATCGATAAAGCTAATATCGCAAGAAAGAAAGCAACTGCAGTAAATAGAGTCATTTATTTTACTGAAGAATTATATGAACAAATGGCATTTAGAGCTGAACTTGAATTACATATGAGAAAAGCTTTAGTTGATGAAGAATACTTATTGTATTTACAACCTAAGGTTAATTCAAACACAAATGAAGTTGTTGCTGCTGAAGCATTAACTAGATGGAATTATAAGCATGAACGCTTATTAACTCCTAACTACTTCATTCCTTTATTTGAAGATAATGGATTCATAAATGAATTCGACTTAAACTGCTTTAGAAATGTATGCAAATTCCAAAGAGCAACAATTGATAAAGGATTGAATCCAATTCCTATTTCTGTAAATCTATCAATGTATCAAAAAGATTTCAATGAATATAGAGAAGCTATCAATTCCATTAGAAAAGAATATGATCTTCCTGCAAATCTATTTGAAATTGAAGTTACTGAATCAATGTTTATTGATAATAAGAAACAAATTATAGATTTATTAAGAAATCTACACCAAGATGGATATCAAGTATCAATGGATGACTTTGGTTCTGGTTATTCTAATTTAGTATCACTTGCACAATTCAACTTTGATACAATTAAAATTGATAAATCCTTCCTAGATAATAGTAGAGGAGAAAAGGAAAAGACAATTTTAAGTTTCGTTACTAAGCTAGCAAAAGATTTAGATATTAATGTATTATGTGAAGGTGTTGAAACTAAAGAATTAGTTAATTACTTAAAGTCAATTGGATGTACATTAATTCAAGGTTATTATTATGATAGACCTATATCAAGTGATGAATTTGAAAAAAAATATTTAAGTAATTCTTCTAGATATAAAGTAATTGTTGATAAATAAAAACAAAAAGGCTGTATTTTGTATGAAATATAGTCTTTTTTGTTGCCTAAGATTTACAAATATGCTAAAATGTAAATACATATTAAATAAGGAGGGGAGTAAATGAAGACTTTAGGGAACATTATTTGGTTTCTTTTTGGCGGATTAGAATTTGCAATCGCATTTTTCTTATTAGGAATCATCTATTGTATTACAATAATTGGTATTCCTCTAGGATTACAAATGTTTAAAATTGCTGGATTTGTAATTTGGCCATTTGGAAAAGTAGTTGTTGATATTAATACTAACGGATTTAAGATTTTCTTAAATGTTTTATGGTTAGTATTTGGCGGAATCTTCACTGTTGCTATGATTTATTTAGTAGGTGTTATCTTCTGCATCACAATTATTGGTATTCCATTCGGAAAGCAATATTTCAAGCTAGGTTCTTTCTTATTCAAGCCATTAGGACATGGTTTCGAAAAAGCAGAAAATGTTCAAGCAGCTTAAAAACAAAAAGACTGAATTTCAATTTTGAAATTCAGCTTTTTTATTTATTATAAATTAAATCCTTTTTTGAAGTCAGCAACAACACCATCAACATTAAATCCATAATAATCGAAAATGTATTTTAATGGCATTGAAGAACCAAATGTATCGATTCCTTTTACAACATTTGCATACTTATACCAAGATAAAGTAGAGCCCATTTCTAATGCGAAAGTCTTTGACTTATCTGGAATAATAGATTTCTTATAATCTTCAGATTGTAAATCAAATAAATAGAATGAAGGCATTGATACTACTGTTGCATAAATACCATCTTCTTCTAACTTCTTAGCTGCATCAATTGCTAAAGCAACTTCGCTTCCTGCTGCAACAATTGTATAAGTTGCTTTCTTAGATGGCTTATAAACAACATATCCACCCTTTTCTAATCCTTCTTCTTTAGTATTATCTAAAGTAGGTAGACCTTGACGAGTTGATGTAATAATAACAGGATCCTTCTTATTCTTAAATGCATAAACCATTGCAGCACTCATTTCCTTTGCATCTGCTGGTCTAATAACATTAGTATTAGGCATAGAACGGAACATAGTTAACTGTTCAATTGGTTGATGTGTAGGACCATCTTCACCAACACATACTGTGTCATGTGAGAACATAAATACTGTAGGTAAATGCATAATTGCTGCAAGTCTTACTGCAGGCTTTAAGTAATCAGAGAACACAAAGAATCCACTACAGAATCCTCTCATACCACCATGTAGGGTAATACCATTTGCGATAGCAGCCATTGCATGCTCTCTTACACCAAATTTAATATTTCTTCCTAATGGATTAGATTGACCATAGATTCCATCTGCACCCTTAACCTTAGTTGAAGCAGTTAAATCTGCTGAACCACCCATAATATTAGGTAATTTAGCTGATAAATAATCTAAAACCTTACCGCAAACATCACGAGTTGCAGGTTGCATTGTTTTATCCCATGTTGGAATACCATCAAGTTCATTTAGGCTATAACCATCATACATGAACTTTTCTAAATCTTTGTAATCTTCTTTATAGCTAATTCTATATTGATTTACCTTTTCATTCCATGAAGAACAAACTTTATATCCTCTTTCCTTAACATTAGTCATATAGAATTCCTTAACTTCACTTGGGAAGTCATCCATATCACCATAAGGATATTCAAGATTCTTAATTAATTTTACAATATCTTCTTCAGGCATTGGCTTGCCGTGTACTGAAGATTCACCAGAGTTTGGTGCACCATATCCAATGATTGTCTTAATTTCAATCATAGTTGGCTTTGTTTCACTCTTTTGAGCTTCTTTAATTGCTTCTGCAATTGCATCACAATCGTTACCATCTTTAACTAAAATATGGTTCCAACCCATAGCTTCAACCTTGCCCTTTACATTTTCAGTATTCGCAAGATTTACATCACCATCAAGCTGAACATCATTTGAATCATATAATACAATAAGCTTATTTAAACCTAAATGTCCTGCTAAAGAAATAGCTTCTTGAGTTATACCTTCTTGTAAATCACCATCACCGCATAATACATATGTATAGTGGTTAATAATCTTTATATCATTCTTATTAAACTTTGATGCCATATGATTTTCAGCAATTGCCATACCAACTGATGTAGCAATACCTTGTCCTAAAGGTCCTGTTGTAATTTCTACACCCTTAGTATGTCCATATTCAGGATGTCCTGGAGTAATAGAACCTTTTTGACGGAAATTATATAAATCATCAATACTTAAACCAAATCCTGATAAGCTTAATAATTCGTATAATAAGCAAGAACCATGACCTGCAGATAAAATAAAGCGATCTCTATCAAACCATTTATCATCTTCAGGATTTATATTAATAAATCTTGTAAATAAAGTATGTAGGATTGGAGCACTACCCAATACAATTCCTGGGTGACCACTCTTTGCCTTAGTAATTATCTTTGCACCAACAACGCGTAACGCATTAACACTTAATGTATCAATTGAACTCATAATAATAATATTTCTCCTAAAATGTCTTAATAAAAATATCTAGATTTTTATTCGTTTACAGTATCATTTGAATCTGATACATCAGTATCTGATTCTACATTTTCTTTCTTTTCTACTTCTATTGAAGCATCACTAGTTGAATCTTCTTTTACTTCTTCAGTTTCAGTTTCTTCTTTAGTTTCAACTTCTTTAGCTTCAGTTTTTTCTTTTATTTCTTCAGTTGATTCTTTATTTTCTTCAGCTACAGCTTCACTATCATTTGAAGAATATAGGTTATCCATATATTGATCCATATATTGCTTTTGACGATCAGTTAATTCATCAAACTTCTTTTCACCAAATAAATCAATAATTAATTGTCTACTCTTTACATTTTCATCCATTATAACTTTCTTTGTTCTATAATTTACAACAATCATAGCAATGAATAATGCAACTAAAAGAGCAATTACAACCCATTGGAAAATGTTAGCATTAGAACCACCAATAGAACCAAAAACAATTGCAAGGATTGCAAGTATGATAGCAAGTCCCATTAAAGGATAAATAAAAAATCTTTGGAACTTTTTAGAAATACTATCAGTAGCATCCCAGAAATCAACCCAGATTTTATTAACAGGTTGTTGATATAATTCGTTAACTTCTTTATAATATCCATCTTCAATGAATACTCTATAATTAACACCATCCTGTGAACTCCATACAGCGAATTCACCTTTACTGTTACAGAAATCTTCTCTTATACCATTGAACTGATCCATTGTATAAACTTCAATTTTTCTACCATCAAATTCTTCAACTTCAACTGGAGTTACAGTATCAGCAATCGCATAAAGCTTTGGATTAATTTTCATATAAAATCACCTTCATAACCTTTCTATATAAAAATACATTATGATTATATCATAAGGGTTATAAAAATAAAAGTGGAAAAAATTCCACTCTTATCTATTAAACATACCTACTATAAAATTCTTTAAATGCTCATAAATATTAGCATTATATATACCCTTACTTATTCTAAAATTATTAGTATTAAGCTGTAAGTCAGTATCAATAAAATCATTAAATGAAGTCCATTGTCCTCCATCTCTTATTAGTTTCATTACGAAGAATATACCTGCAACCGCAACAATATATAACGCAACCATTAATAAAACTCCTAAGAATCCATCAACAAATCTAATAACCTTATTCTTTCTTAATCCTTGAGCTATTGCCTTAATTGATAATAACAATACTAAATTAATTATAAACAAGAATAAGAATGATATTAAAATCATTACAGAAATTGATAATTTATCAGCACCTTGAGTAATTATTATTTGATATATATTTTTTCCTTCTTCTGGATAAAATGATGGATTTCCCATTAAAAATTTTAGTATTGTCGCAAAAGGCTCTACAACACCAAATCCTTTTTCAATTACAACTGAATAAGATGGAAGAGATGTTGGATTATAATTTGTACAATAATTCTCAAGTGATTGAGTAAATCCAAAATGAATATCAGGATATATTATATTTGCGCTTTTCAACAATTGTGCAAAAGATGATGCAAACATAAATGAAAATATCAATATTGCAATAAAACCAAATTTAGAAATCATCTTCTTCATGAATCCTGTAAAATAACCAGTTAATATCGCAATAACAAGACCAATAAGGAAGATAATATCTATCAATCCAAAAATACCAAAATTCATATAACTACCTTCCTTTCCATAATTCTACTTATATTATAACTTAAATATTTGATATTAATTCAAATATTTTCATATAATTTAAAAATATATTTAGTGCTATAATAACTATTGGGTGATATTTATATGGAAATCAAAGAATTTCAAGAAAAACTAGAAAAACTAAAAATAACTGCATACCTTATCTGTAATTCAGATGATCACATAAGTGAATATATTCCAGATTATTTTAAAGAAATCTCATTTTTAACAGGATATACAGGTGAAGGTACATTACTAATTACACAAAATGACGCTTATATATGGGTAGATGGTAGATATTTCATTCAAGCAGATATCGAACTTAAGGGTAAACCAATTAAAGTTATGAAAATGGGTGAACCAAATGTACCTACATTAATTAATTACATGCATAGTATATTAAACGAAGAATCTGTTTTAGCATTCAATTCTAAAATGGTATCTACTTCCCTAGCAAAAGATATTAAAGCTAACGTTTCATATAATAGAATTGAAAATCTAGATTTAGTTAGTGAATTTTGGCAAGATAGACCATCATTACCATATTCAACATTATATATATTAGAACAATTCTATTCTGGTAAATCATATCAAGCAAAACTTTTAGATGTTATTACAAGCATCAATAAATATAACGCAGACTATTTAATAATACCAGAACTTACAAGTCAATCTTGGTTATTTAACCTAAGAGCTAATGATATAAAAAGAACACCAGTATTTTTAGCATATACTGTTATTACACCAAAAACTACAACATTATATATTGACGAAAGAAAAATTGATCAAACAGTATCTAAATATTTAGATGAAAATGAAATACAAGTTAAACCTTATGATGAAATATATCAATTATTCCAAAAACAACAAGGTAAAACAATTATGATTGACCTTGATCATACAAATTATGAATTGTATAAATCTATTGAGGTTGGAAATAACATAATTGATACAACAGATCCTATTACATTATTAAAATCTATAAAGAATGCTTCTGAAATCAAAAACACTAGAAAAGCTCAAATTAAAGATTGCGTAACATTAACAAAATTCATGTATAACCTTAAAAACAATTTTAAAGCAAATAAAGAAATGACTGAGGTTTCTGTTGCAGAAGACTTATATCAAATGAGAAGCCAAAACAAAGGTTTTATCGACTTGTCATTTGATACTATATCAGCTTGGAATGGTAATGCTGCAATGGCACATTATAGCCCTACTAAAGAAAACTGTGCTAAGATTGAAGGATCAGGTCTTCTTCTTGTTGACTCAGGAGCTCATTATCTTGAAGGTACAACTGATATAACAAGAACATTTGCGTTAGGTAAAATATCTGAAGAAATGAAAAAATCATTTACTCTAGTATTAAAAGCTCACATAAATCTTGCAAAACTAAGATTTATGAAAGGATGCCGTGGTATTAACCTTGATGTTATCGCAAGAGCCCCAATTTGGCAAGAAAAAATGGATTATAACCATGGAACAGGTCATGGAATAGGATACTTATTATCTGTACACGAAGGTCCTAACTGTTTTAGATGGCGTCATACTAAAAAGGAAACTGAAATGACAGAACTTCAACCTGGTATGATTACATCAGATGAACCTGGCCTATATTTTGAAAACAAATATGGTATTCGTATTGAATCAGATATATTAGTAGTTGAAGATGAAACAAATGAATATGGTACATTCTATAAATTTGAAAATCTAACATATGTACCAATTGATTTAGATGCAATAAATCCAAAGCTTTTAAATAAAGAAGAAAAGAAATGGTTAAATGATTACCATAAAAAATGCTATGAAGTTTTATCTCCAAAGCTAACTGAAAAACAAAAAGAATGGTTAAAAGAATATACTAAAGAAATATAGAATAAAGATGGATACTTTAAAGTATCCATTTTTTATGCTATAAATATATTATTAAGGAGAAGTTATAATGAATAAAATACTAATGCATCTAGAATACATTTTAATAATACCATTAGCTATAATATCTATTATATTAGCTCCTGTTATTTCAAACATATTTTATTTTGTATTTGCATTTTTAATGCTTGAGGTAATTGCATATATGCTTTTAAGCTTAAATAAACATATATTAGGAATAATATCTGGTATTATTACATTTATTAATGGTGCATTTTCAATTGTAATTCTTCTACTTCTTGCGTTATCTAAATTAAATGGATTTATTCCATTATATTATCAAATATATGTAATATTTTATTTGGGCTTTAAAATATTTACTTTATTCTACTATAGAAAAATTAAAACTATTTCTAATGTAATCTATAAAGAGTTATCTATAGTAATGATAATGCTTATAATTAATTTAATATTATGTGTATTCTTCTATATTATAGGTGATGACATATATTTATTTAGATATTCATTAGATAAAGATATTAGTAACTATAATATCATAGTTGGATTTATAGTATTATTTAAAGCATCAACAAATTTTATTACATCTAATTTCGTTGCATATTACACTACATCTTCTCTTATATTATTAAAAGAGAATAGAATCATTGGCTTAAAAGAGAAAATAAAAGACATTATTTATTTCTTCCAAAAATATAATATTACATTTATACTTGGTGAAATATTTACTACGTTCTTATATGTAAATTACCAAATAAAAGCAAGTACTAATGATGTTTTCCAAACTATGGCATCATTCTATTTATTTATTTTAGTATTAAGAACAATAATATTTACATGGCATTTAATTATAAAAAAGAAATTTAAAAATGAACCATATAAATTATATAGAGCTAATTTTATTATTTTAATAGTAACATCAGCAAGTATTATATTATTAAATAATAGTTTAAATG
>CACZRY010000037.1 GCA_902783745.1 uncultured Erysipelotrichaceae bacterium | reverse complement strand
TCTTCTAGCATTTCAGCGCACGTATATATAATATTAGGATTAGGCTTTCTTTCATACCCCATTCCATCTCCTAATACTATATCAAACATATTTGGAAAATAATAATTTATTAATTTATTTAATGTTACATAATGCTTATTTGAAACACATGCAATCTTATATCCCATATTTTTCAAGTCTGAAACTAATTTAACCATACCAATATATGGTAATGTATTATCAGTACAATGAACTTCATAATATTTTTTAAATTCAGAAAACATCAAATCAATATTATCACTAGATTTAGCAGAATCTATAATTAAATTTCTAATACCATTACCTACATTCAATCTAGTTTCATCTAAGGATACTTCCTTATATCCATATTTCTTTAATGAATGATTTAGTGCATTATGAAGATCTTCTAAAGTATATAGTAATGTACCATCAAGATCAAAACAAACTGTCATAATATACCTCCATAAGTAGTATACACCATTTTTGGTCATTTTAAGAAGCAATAAAAAAGTGCCGAATATTATGCGAAGCAACTATTCAATATCGAATAATATTAGAATTTTATAATTCTCAATTCGGCACTTTTATGTTTTTTAAAGCTAAAATTCGATTTTTTTGCACTTTTTTAAAATTTTTATCGAAAAGTATTGCCTTTTTATATTTTTTTGTATAAAATACGAAATGTATTAAATTTTATACATAAGAAAGAGGTAATATAAAAATGTCAAAAGTTGCATTTAAGACAGCTTATGCTGCAAGAGTATTTGATGAATTCTTAGCTAAGAATCCTAATCAGCCTGAATATGCTGAAGCTGCTCAAGGTATTTTATTATCAATTGAACAGTTCGTTGCTAAGAATCCTAAGTATGAAGAACAAAAATTATTAGAAAGATTCTTAGAACCTGAAAGATTCATTCAATTCAAGGTTGTTTGGACAGATGATAATGGCAAGATCCAAGTAAATAGAGGATTCCGTTGCCAATACAATTCTGCAATCGGACCTTACAAGGGAGGTTTAAGATTCCACCCATCTGTAAATGAATCAATTATCAAGTTCTTAGGTCTTGAACAAACTTTAAAGAACTCTTTAACTACTCTACCTATGGGTGGTGGTAAGGGTGGATCTGATTTCGACCCTAAGGGAAAGAGCGATGTTGAAATCATGAGATTCTGCCAATCATTTATGACTGAATTATATCGTCATATCGGACCAGACACAGACGTTCCTGCTGGAGATATCGGTGTTGGTGGACGTGAAGTTGGTTTCTTATTTGGCCAATACAAGAGAATTCGTGATGAACACACTGGTGTATTAACTGGTAAGGGCTTAACATTTGGTGGTTCTTTAGCTCGTACTGAAGCTACTGGTTATGGTTTATGCTATTACACTGATGAAGCATTAAAGGTTATCTTAAATACTTCATTCAAGGGTAAGACAGTAATTATTTCTGGTTCTGGTAACGTTGCAATCTATGCTACTCAAAAGGCTACAGAATTAGGTGCTAAGGTTATCGCATTATCTGATTCAAATGGATATATCGTTGATAAGGACGGTATTAAGCTTGATGTTGTTAAGCAAATCAAGGAAGTTGAAAGAGGACGTATTAAGGAATATGTTGAAAGAGCTGGTCGTGGTGAATACCATGAAGACAAGAACGGTTCTAAGGGTATTTGGACTGTAAAGGCTGATATCGCATTACCTTGCGCAACTCAAAACGAAATCAACTTAGATTCTGCTAAGGCTTTAGTTGCAAATGGTGTTATCGCTGTTTGTGAAGGTGCAAACATGCCTTCTACTCCAGAAGCTCAAGAATACTTCATCAACAACAACGTATTATACGGACCTGCTAAGGCTGCAAACGCTGGTGGTGTTGCAACTTCTGGTCTTGAAATGTCACAAAACTCTGAAAGATTATCTTGGTCTTTTGAAGAAGTTGATAAGAAGTTACATGATATCATGGTTAACATCTTCTACAACTGCTATGAAAATTCTAAGGAATTCGGCAAGAACAAGTACGATTTAATGACTGGTGCTAATATCGGCGGCTTTAAGAAGGTTGCTGAAGCTATGTTAGCTCAAGGCTTATAAGATTAATTGATTAAAGCTCACGTTTGTGAGCTTTTTTCTTGTATATAAAACAAGGTGGATATTTTTATCCACCTCTTCTTTTATGCTTTTATTATTGAATTTGTATATAAATATAAGCCTTCGTAATTAGGATTTGCACCTATTCTTTGACTACCTAATAAATAATCAAATAATCCGCTTAAATACTTGCAATCCTTAACATAATAATTAGGTTCAAATGGTTTAGTGTTAGAATCATTATGCCAATTGAATTTTTCAGTTGAAATATCAACAGTATTTTCTTGTGATAATATATAATCATCTTTAACTTCTAATAATGAATCAGTAATATCTAAATCTAGATTGTCATAATTACTATTCATCCATATACAATTTGTGATATTAACACTAGCATCAACATCATCTATTGTGAAATTAGTTCCTGTTGCCGGATTATATTTCTTAACATAATTCTCAGCTTCAGAAGCATTATTATTCTTATAAAGTTCACTTACCCCTAAGAATACGCAGTTTTCTGCACAAACAGATGCACCATAACCAACAACAATACCTTGTGATACCATACCACATTTGTATTTACCATTAGAATTAATAGATTTTACATTTTTAGAAACAAGTGTATTTCTATATTCAAAGTATTGTCTATTATCAACAATACAATTATACATATAACCTACACCACCACGTACATTAGGTATTCTATCTTCAATATTTTTAAATATATTATTTGCATAGGAAACTCTTAGGCAATCATTATACCAAGTATTACTTGAATCTCCATCTAAGAATGCCTTCTTTTGTGGTATTGCAATTCCATATAATATTTCTTCAAAAGATAAATTATATGTACCTCTTAAAAGCTTATAATAACTATAAAGTGATGATGAATTATTTTGATAATCATTTTCTATTTCTTCCATCATCTTATATAAGTATCCATTCTTATCATCAGATCCAGCATGGAAATCACAATTAGATATATGATATCCTACTGATTCTTCTTCATAATAAAGTGGAACACCATAAGGTGCATATGAACCATTTGCTCTATTATAAAAATATGGATTTGAAATATCTATTTGACCATCATAAGATTTACCAAATGAACAGTGATCAATCCAAACATGACCTGAATTAGAAATCTTAAAATAAGCCCATCCTTGAGCATCCATATCACCAATAGTACCTGCAGCAGATGATGATGGAGAATCTTCCCATTGCCATAAACCATCCATATCTAGATTTCTAAATACTACACCCTCACAGCTTGAAACACTGAATCCAGCATTAGTAATTTTAGAAGAATTCTTAGAATATATTAATAAATCAGTAGATTTAGATACTTTAATTTTAGAAACACCATTCTCTTTAATATAATTAGATTCAATAAACCCATTGGCCATAGTAGGATAATTCTTTCTTACTGAATTCCAATCCTCAACAATTCCAGATTCCTTTGCTTTGCTAGATAATACATTGTACCCTAAATTGATATCTTCAGCTATTTCAATAACATGGACAGTTTGTGGCTTTGTTAGTTTTTGTTCTAAATGTCCATTATAGCCATTAACTATTGCTTCAAGTTCAAGTCTTCTTGTCTCATTAGATGATTTACCTGAAGGACTTGCAGCACGTTCTTCCATTAATGCTTCATATTCACTAATATTTGCTTCTTTTAAAGCAGTTAAATCATCATATATAAAATTAGATTCATATTCATTTTGTGCAGCAAGTAACGCATTAATCAATTCATCAGCTGTAGTTACTTTTGCATAAGCACTAGTACCCTCATATTGACTAAAATCAGCAATATGACCTTGCGCATAGCCTTGATCATTAAAACCAGTCTTTTGATAATCATTACCTAAATTATAATATTCTAATCCCTTACTTGATATTGCAGCCTCAGGAGTATAATTTAAAACTTCTCCTAAAGTTAATGAAAGCTTAGAATATTTAGCATATAAATTCATATTTACAGCAGTTGTTAAAACTCTATCTAATGGTACTGCTTTTCCATTAACTTGTGTCCAACCATCAAATGAATAACCTAACTTAACTGGAGTAGGTAATACTTCTCCTAATGTTTGACCTGCAACATAATCATAAGAACCAATTAAAGTAGTCTTATCATCTTCATATAATGTTACAGTGCCTTTTGCAACTTCAGTTGTTGTAGTATTAGATGTTGTTACATTTGATGTAGTCGTTACATCAACAGTTGTTGTGTTTTCTGTTGTTGTATTTGCAGTAGTAGTATCTATTGTTGTAGTTTGATTAGTTGTTGTATTTAGAGTTGTGGTATCTACTGTTGTAGTTTGATTAGTTGTTGTAGTAATACTAGATGTAGTAGTTGTTTTTGCATTTTGACATGCAGTTAACGTAATTAATGATAATGCAGTTAATAGAATAATCTTTTTCTTCATAGTTTTGCCCCTTTTCTAAAACGCTTTCATTATAATGTAAAAAATATTATCTTTCAAGCCTTGAATATAAAAAAAGGTATTTGTTTATAACCAAATACCTGTGACAAATATCTCTATTCCAATTACAACTAATATAATACCACCAATAAGTATAGCCTTAGCACCAAGCTTATCACCAAACTTTTTACCAATAAATAAGGCAACCATACATAAAGAAAATGTAATTAATGAAATAATTAAAACTAATAATAATGCTTCTAATATATTAAACTGCGAAAATGTTAAGCCTGATGATAACGCATCAATTGATGTTGCAATAGCTTGTAATAAAATAACCTTAAATGTTAATTGCTTTAATACTATATTATCCTTCTCTATTATTTCTTTAGAATCTGTTTTCATAGTTCTAGATAGTTTTATTTGCTTAACACCATCTATAATCATCTTAATTCCTAAGAATAATAAGATTAATAATGATAAAATAGGTATTAAATAATAATCTTTAATGAATGGTAAATTCTCATACAAAAGATTACCAAAAAAATAACCAATCAAAGGCATCATACCTTGAAATAAGCCATACATAAATGCAATAAATAGCATTTTCTTAAAAGGCATTCTAGATTCTTGTAATCCATTAGCCATTGATATAGCACATGCATCCATAGTAAGACCAAGTCCTAATAATGCTCCTTGTATTAAAAGCTGCATAATATTAACATTTTGACCTATAAATATGTCTAAATACATATATGCCTCCACAAATAATACTAAACGTATTATTTACTAACAACAACTGAATTTTATCATATTATACTATCTTTTCAATAGGTATTATGCAACTGTAACACATTTAGCTAAATTCTTTGGTTTATCAATATCACAATTCTTCTCTTTTGCTGTATAATACGCAATTAACTGAACAGCAATCGCAAGTGTAACAGGTGATAAATAACCTACTACATTAGGTAATACTAAGACATCATTATCATGTGCAAATGTTTCAGTAGATACCACTATTGTCTTAGCATTTCTTGTTTTAGCTTCTTTTAAATTAACTCTTGTAATCGCATTTGTTGCTTCACTTGTTATTAATGCAATAACAGGAGTTTTATCATCTATTAAGGCAATAGGACCATGCTTAAGCTCTCCTGATGGATATGCTTGACTAAATACATAAGAAACCTCTTTTAGCTTTAAAGATGCTTCTAATGCCACATAATAATCAAGGCCTCTACCTATATAGAATAAATATGGAGAATTATATATTTCTTTAGCAATTTCACTACATATAGGAGCCTTCAATAAAACCTTATCTACCGCAACTGCTAAATTACTTAATTCATGCTTTAATTCCTTATTATTATCACATATACTCATCGCAAGTATTAATGATACTATAATCTCAGAAATATATGTTTTTGTAGATGCAACTGCTATTTCTCTTCCTGCATATAAATTCAAGCTAAAATCAGATAATCTATTTAAGCTTGATTCTTCTTGATTAGTAATAGATATTATTTTAAATAAACCCTTATATCTATTAATAACATTAATAGAGTCTAATGTTTCACCAGATTGAGAAAGCATCAAGAATATAGAACCAGGCTTAATATAAATATCATCATACATAAGTTCAGATGCAAAATGAATACTAACTTCTTTATGCCCAAACTTCTCAAAATAATATTTACCAATTAATCCAGCATTATAAGATGTACCTGATGCTACTATATATATTTTTGATGATTCCTTTAAAACCTTTACTAATTCATCTTGTAATACAATATCATCATTATCAAAATATTTTGATATTAAATTTCTTATTACATATGGAGTTTCATATATTTCTTTTAACATGTAATGATTAAATGATCCTTTATTAATATCTTCTTCTTTAATATTAATTTTCTTAAATTTTGGCTTTATATCATTACCAAGTAAATCTAATAGCTTTAATTCTTTTCCTTTAATATAACCTAATGTATTATCTGATATAGAATAATAATTATCACATACACCAACAAATGATAATAAATCACTTGATAAAATAGCACCTTTATCATCTAAACCAATTAATAATGGAGATTGCTTTTTAGCGAAATAAATAGTTTCATTATCTAACGCATCAATTATTAAAAATGCATATGTACCCTCAAGTATTGTCATAGCCTTTCTAATTGAATCAATAACTGAATAAGTAGATGAGAAATACTCAATTAAATTCACAATAACCTCACTATCTGTTTTAGAATAGAAGGAATAATTCTTTAGGTATTCATATTTAATTCTTTTATAATTTTCTATAATTCCGTTATGAACTATAATAAATCTTTTATTAGATGAAATATGAGGATGAGAATTAACCTTATTAACCTCACCATGTGTTGCCCATCTTGTGTGCCCTATAGCTAAAGTAGTTTCATAATTATCTTTTATTGTCTTTTTTAAATCTTTTACTCTACCTGTTTCTTTAAATATTTCATAAGATTTAGTATTAGGGTTATATTCTGCAATACCTGCAGAATCATATCCTCTATATTCTAGTTTATATAGGCCATCTATTACTATATTTCTAGCTTTAGGACCAATGTAGCCAATAATACCGCACATATTATCCTCCTCCTTTTGAAAAACAACCTTGAATAATTCAAGGTTGTAATGCTATTATTCACCAATTAATGATGAATTATCATATGGGAAGCTATTATTATTTTCTTCCTTTTTTTCTTCTTCATTTGAAGTATTTGATTCATTATTAGAATCATTTGTATTATCAAAAGAATTATTTTCTTCTTTTGGTTCTTCCTTAACTTCTTCTTGAGTTTCTTCTTGAACAGTTTCCTTTTGTTCTACTGCTTCTTCAGCTTGAACTTCTTTGGCCTCTTCATTTGACTTGACTTCTACTTCGTTTGATGAATTATTATCATCATCATTTTTTTCTTCATCTTTTAATAAAGATGCAGCATTAAATGCGATTGAATAAATTCCTAATACAACAACACCAAATGCTAAGCAAACCTTAAATGGATTATTGAAGTTTGCAATTTCATCTAAGCAATCAAATAAAATGAATATTAATAAGATAGCTGCAGCAACAGCTCCTGTAATTGAAGCCCACTTATATTCAGACTTAATTTCTGAAACACAAGTCATAACTGTAACTAAAACGATTAATAAGATTAATAATAATGTATAATTATTGTTATTATCAAAAATCTTTAATGATCCATATAATCCTAAAATAATAGAACCAACTACTGGAATTAAAACTAATAATGAAGTCTTTTTAATAGTAAATACTTCTATTAATGCAATAACTGAAACAATAGCACCAGCACCAGCTAAGCCAAATTCTTCATATGTAACTCTTAATGTATCATTAAATGCAATTTTGTTAATGATACCAATTGATAATGCTGCTACAAAAAATAAAACACCAACTATTGATGCAATCAATAAAATAATTCTTTTTTTGCTCATTTTCTTTCCCTCTTATTCATTTTCCTTTTTATTTCTATATAAATATAAATCAAATATTACAATTGACATAACTGAAACATTTGTAACGCCAATTGAATCTCCTGCAAATACACCAAGTAATCCCATAACTAATAAAGCTATTAATAAAACCCAAGAAATAATTTCTAGTGCCTTACTAGTTGGTGGTATTAAATAGAATATTGCTGCTAATATTACTATTGCTGCATATATTATTGCTGACCAGCTTGAAAACTCAATTATAAGATAAATATAATATAATAATAATCCAGTCAAATACAACATAAATGCAAGTGGCATAAGTGCCCTTACATCAGATTTTGCTGATGAAATAATAATTATAATTAATGCTGCAGCATATAAACCTAATTCTATAAAATATATAATATTTGATAGGCTAAAATCACCTACTGCACGATTCACAAGTGCAGGTAATATAAAAATCAATCCTACTGCTGCAACTATTAATGCTATAGTATTAAAATTCTTTTTTATTTTATCTAACATTATTCTTTACCATCCCAACAATAAGTACATAGTTTTTCTTCATCAATACCACAAGATTTCTTTAAATCATCTAATCTATTAAAACCTAATGAAGTAAAGTTTAATTCTTTTCTGATTTCTTCAACCATTCTCTTATACTTATCTCCATCTGGATTAATATATTCTTTAATTGTTTCATCGTTTGTATTTCCTTCTAATTTATTAATTACATTTCTTGTAATTAATTCCATTTCAGAATTAGAACGTGAGAAATTCAAATACTTACATCCATATAATAATGGTGGACATGCACTTCTAATATGAACTTCTTTTGCGCCAGATTCATATAAGAATTGAGTAGTATTACGCATTTGAGTACCTCTTACAATGGAGTCATCAATTAATAATAACTTCTTACCCTTAATTAAATCATGAACTGGAATAAGCTTCATATGTGCAATATGGTTTCTTACCTTTTGAGTTGTAGGCATGAAGCTTCTTGGCCATGTTGGAGTATATTTGATAAATGGACGTTCAAATGGAATTCCTGATTCATTAGAATATCCTATTGCATGAGCTGTACCTGAATCTGGTACACCTGCAACTGAATCTGGATGTATATCTCCTCTTTCGATATCACGCTTTGCAATCCATTCACCACATCTATATCTCATCTTTTCAACAGATAATCCTTCATATGATGCACATGGATAACCATAATATACCCATAAGAATGAACAAATTCTCATCTTGTTTCCTGGAGTAACAAGCATCTTAACTTCATTTTCATTAACGAAATCAATTTCACCAGGTCCAAGTTCTCTATAATCTGTATATCCCAAATTTAAATAAGCAAATGATTCGAATGATACTGCGAATCCTTCGCCTTCCTTATGTCCAATTACTGCAGGTGTTCTACCATACTTATCACGCATTACGTATAGGCCTTTTTCATTCATTAATAATAATGTTAATGAACCATCAACAAGTTCTTGAACATATCTTAATCCATCTATAAGATTTTCTTTTTGATTTATTATTGATGCAACAAGTTCTGTTGGATTAATATCTCCACCACTCATTTCTAGGAAATGAGATGTACCATGATCAAACATCATCTTTTCTATTTCTTGTGAATTATTAATCTTACCAACTGTTGCAATTGCGTAAGTTCCATGATGAGACTTTACAATTAAAGGTTGAGGTTCATAATCAGAAATACATCCAATACCATATTCCCCTTTCATCTTATCTACATCAAATTCAAATTTAGTTCTAAATGGTGAGTTCTCAATATTATGAATAGAGCGATCAAATCCATTATTCTTATCATAAACTGCCATACCACCACGACGAGTTCCTAAATGTGAATGATAATCTATTCCATAGAATAAATCAAAAACACAATCATGTTTTGAGGTAACGCCAAAAAAGCCGCCCATATAAAAACCTTCCTTTTTAATAGAATACTCTATTATTATACATTATTAAGAATAAGAAAAAAAGATTTTTTAAACCAATTAGATATTAAATATTCAAAAAAAAGACTAGGCCTTTATTATAAAGCCTAGTCCTTAAATTAACGACGTTCCTTAATACGAGCAGCCTTAGCAGATAATGAACGAATGTAGTTAAGCTTACTACGACGAACCTTACCTTGTCTAGTTACTTCGATATGGTCGATAGATGGTGTATGTACTGGGAAAGTACGTTCAACACCAACACCATAAGAAATCTTTCTTACAGTGAAAGTTTCAGAAATTCCAGCACCTTGACGCTTAATTACTAAGCCTTCAAATACTTGGATTCTCTTGTTATCGCCTTCAACGATGTTAACATAAACCTTAACAGAATCACCGGGACGGAATGCAGGGCGTTCTTTTAAGTATTCAGCAGTAATTTCATTAATTAATGCTTGTCCTTTAACGTTTGCCATAATTGTATCTCCTATATAACAATCTCATAGCCATAAATTCCAATTTGCCAGCGGAGAATGTGCTTTGCTGAATCGACAGCAAATAAATAATATCATACTTAATATGCTAATTCAAGTATTTTTTTTAAAAAATAAAGCCTCCTCAAAAGAGGAAGCGTTTATCTTATTAAGCTGCAAGTACACAAATACCTTGACCAATAATTGTAGTAACTAAATCGATTACCCAGAATACAAATCCGAATGGAATTGCAAGTATTGCTGCAACTAATGTAACAACATTCTTGCTATCAACGAATCTTAATACTCTAATTACGATTGCTAGAGGATATCCTAAGAAAATCGCCATAATTAATCTTAAGATCCAAGGTAAATTATCATACCACTTTGTCATTTTCTCTTTCTCCTAACGTAATATTTTTTGTTTTTTTAAGATATCTATACTCTATACCTATTCAAAACCACTTCTATTATAGTTTATAGAAGATATTAAAGCAATAATTTGAAACAATTTATATTAAGTTAGTTTACATTTTTGCTAATGATGTAAACACTAATTTAGGACCTCATCATCATACTTTTTAACATTACCATTTTCATTTAATAAAACATTAACTAACTTTATATTACTATAATTATTTAAATCTAATGCCTTATCACATGTACAAGATACATTTTTAAAAGTTAAATTAGAAATTGTCTCTTTATTTATGCCATTAATCTTTATAGCTGTTTTAGCATGACTACAAATGATATCTTCCATTAATAAATTCTTAAAATATGGAATGTCTTCTTCTGATGCTTCAATTTCTTTTTCCTTAGTATCTTCTATATTAACTAGTTTATATCCCATATCAAAGATAAATGCTTCATTGGTTATATTTGACATAACAATATTTTTCATTGTTATATCACTAATTACTCCGCCTCTACCCATTGCTGATTTATAACGAATACCAATTTCAGTACCAGAGAATAAGCAATTTTCAACTAAAATATTTGATACACCACGTGACATTTCTGAACCAACAACAAATCCTCCGTGTGCGTCAAATACCTTACAATCATGGATCCAAACATTCTTTGTTGGAGCCTTAATGCTTCTTGCTTCCTTATTCTTACCACTCTTAATACAAATACCATCATCTCCAACAGAAAAGTTTGTATTCTTTATTTCAACATTTTCACAAGACTCAACATCAATTCCATCACCATTTTGTGCATATGCTGGATTCTTTATATTACAATTATCTAATGTTAAATTCTTAGTGAACAGTGGATGAATATTCCATGCAGGTGAATTTTGGAATGTTACCCCATCAAGTAAAACCTTATTACAATTCTTAATAGATACAAAAACAGGACGGAAAACATCATATACTTCTCTTGCACGTTCTAAGACATCTTTTTCATTGTAATCTGGTTCTCCCATATTAACTCCATCATAATATGTTTTTGTAGGACACCAAATTTCTGTTTCTTTTGTCTTAATTACAAATTCACTTTCTTTAAGCATTTTATTCCATTGTCTTTCTGTAACCTTAAAATGCTTAACTCCTCTCCATAAATGACCATTTCCATCAAAAATGCCACCACCAATTATTGCGACATTTTCTTCATTATCAATAGTAATAGGAGATATTGCTCTTATTCTTCTAATACCCTCATAATCAGTAAAAATTAATGGGTATTCTTCTTTTGATTTTGTAAATTGAACAAATGTATCAGATGATGTTACAAGACAAACATTACTTTTTAATCTAATAGGTCCTGTTAAATAATATCCACTAGGAATTATAACTCTTCCTCCACCATTTTTATTACATTCATCAATTGCTT
>CACZRY010000036.1 GCA_902783745.1 uncultured Erysipelotrichaceae bacterium | reverse complement strand
CAAACAATAGTTAATATGATTGTAAATGCATTCTACCATGGAAAGACAGTATTATTCGTTGCGGAAAAGAAGGCAGCCTTAGATGTTGTTTATAAGAGATTAAAGAATATTAAGCTTGATCGTTTCTCATTAGAATTACATTCTAATAAGGCATCTAAACAAGAATTCTTTAAAAAGCTTGATGAAACTATAAGCTTAGGTAATACTAAAGAAAAAGAAGACTTCTTACCTAAATGCTATAACCTAGATTCTAAAAAAGAAAATATTTTAGATACTATTAAATTAATGCGTGATAATAAATATTATTATTCATTATATCAATCTATTGTTTCATATTTAGGATTAAAGGATAAATATGAATATAATTATCAATTTAATGATGAATATTTATTATCATTAAATAAAGAAAAATATGATGATACTATTAATATGTTTATTAACGCAAAGAATCTTGCAGCACATATTAATGATTATGATAAAACATTATTAAAAGCTATTAAAAAGGATTATATTAATTTATATGATAAGGAAGAATTTATATCTGATTTTAATGAATTAAATAATCTTTTAAATGATTTTAATACTGAATTTAATAATTTAAAGAGTGAATTTATTAATATAGATTATACTATTTCAAATACAGTATTAGTATTAAAGATATTAAATACTATATATGATAATAAGCTATATTTAGGAGATATTAATTATTTTATTTCTAATAAAGATGATTCTATAGTATTAGATACTATTTCATATGGTATAGAATTAGATGGCTTATTAAATAAGAATAAAGAATTTAGTAAGAATCAAATTTTATTACTTGATTCTAATGCTGCAATAAATGAATTATCAAATGTAGAAGGTTTCTTTAAGAAATTAAAGGTTAATTCTAAATATAAGAAGGAATTAAAATCAATTTTAGTACCTAACGCTAAGCTACCAAAAAGACAATATGTTGATATTTATAAGGACTTCTTAAGAATTAATGAATTGAATTCGTTAGTACTTGCAAAAGTAGATATTATTAATAATTTAACAGGTATTGATTATATTACTAATTTAGATAAGAGTAATGAAATAAAAGAAATCTTATTAAATACAAGAGAATTTGTATCTGATGTAATTAAAATAGATTCTAATTATATGGATAATCTATTGAAGTTTATAGATATTTATAATTCACGTGATAATAAGATTAATATGCTAAGAAGTATTTTAAATACTAAGCTTAATTCATTTATTTTGAAATATGATAGCTTAGTATCAAAATATGATATTGATAAGAATTTATTTGATGATTCATTTGATAATGTATTAGCATTTATTAATGATGCAATTATAGATTCTAATTTTACTAAGGTTATTGATATAGTATCAATTAATAAAGAATTAGCATCTTCTAATGATTTAATGATTAATGATTTTGTTAATGAAATGTTTAATAATAAATTTGATATTAATGAAATAGAAGAAATATATGAATATTCATTAGCTAATTCATTTATTAGATTATATTTTAAGGATGATAAGATTAATTTCTTTAACCCAATTGCCTTTGATAAGGAAATAGAAAAATATAAGAATTTAATTGATGAATATAATAATATTGTAATTGAAGAGGTTTCATCTAGATTATCTAAGAATTTAATTAATAATTCAGTTAAATATGCTGAAACATCACCAATAGGTAGATTAAAGAAGATTGTACAATCTAATGGTAGAGGTACAACAATAAGAGAAACATTAATTAATTATAATGATATTATTAGATCTTATTATCCATGCTTCTTAATGTCTCCTTTAAGTGTTGCGCAATATTTACCTGTAAACTTAGATAAGTTTGATATTATTATTTTTGATGAAGCATCACAAATTCCAGTACATGAAGCTATTGGCGCAATAGCTCGTGGTAAGTCATTAATTGTTGCAGGAGATCCTATGCAGATGCCACCTACAATGTATTTCCAAGCTGATGTATCAGAAGAACAAAATGTTTCTTATGAGGATTCACCATCATTACTTGATGAATGCTTAGCTATTGAATTACCAAGAATAAGATTAAAGTATCATTATAGAAGTCATAATGAAGAATTAATTAGATTCTCTAATGATAATTTCTATGAATCTAGCTTATATACTTTCCCTGAATCTAAGATTAGTGATGTTATTGACTTTAAGTATGTTGAATTAAAAGAACAAAAGAAGACAAGTGATATTACTAAAGAAGAGATTACTGCAATTATTGATACAATAAAAGAGATTTATAGTGATGATGCAAATATTGATAAATCACTTGGTGTTATTGTATTTAATATGAAACAGCAAGAAAAAGTATATGATGCAATACAAAATCTAATTCAAGAGGACAAAAAGATTTCAAGAATATTAGATAATATCTTAAATACTAAGGGTGAAGAATTATTTGTAAAATCTATTGAAAATGTACAAGGTGATGAAAGAGATATTATTATCTTATCTATTGGCTTCCGTCTAAATCAAATGGGTCGTGCATCTGTTGTAGGTCCTATTGTTAAGGCAAATGGAGAAAGAAGATTAAATGTTGCAGTATCTCGTTCAAAAGAAAAGATGATTGTAGTATCTACAATAAAATATGAATCATTCCCATCAGATTCTGAAATACAATCAAGTGGTGCATTAATGCTAAAGAAATTCTTAAAATACGCAATGGATGTATCAGAAAATAAGATTTCTAAGGGTAATTCATCTCCTACATTAGATTTAAAGGAATTCATTAAAAATGATCTTGTAAGATTAGGTTATAAGGCAGTATGTAATGTTGGAGATTCTAACTTCAAAGTAGATATTGCAATAAAAGATGAAAATGATAAGGATTACTTACTTGGTATTATTATTGATAATGCGTTAGTATCTAATACATCACTTCGCGATAAAATATATGTAATGCCTAATGTATTAAATAATTTAAAATGGAAGATTATAACTATTTATTCAGTTGAATACTTCAAAAACAAGGATGCATGCCTTGATAGAATTATTGACGCAATAGATGATCCTTTTGTTAAAGAAGAACATGTATTAAATCCAAAAATCGAAAAGAATGATGTTATAGAAGAAGCATACGATAAATTACCATACAAGGTAACAAAATCTAAAAATTTCACTAAATATGACCTTGAAAAGGGCTTTGATTATAATATTGGCTTAGTATTAAATGATGTAATTAATACTGAAGCTCCAATATCATTTGATTTAATCAAGGATAGAATAAAAGAATATTCAGATATTAAAGTATTTAATCAAAAGGCAGCACAAAGATTACGTATGATGCTTAAGATATTAGAATATCAAAAGACATTAGATCAGGATGGCAATGAATTCTATTGGCAAAAGGTAAAAGAAAAAACAATGGATCATTATCGTGCCGCATTTAAACGTGAATTAAAAGATATTTCTAAAGAAGAAATAATTTGCGCAATGAATAATGTAATAGAAGTACAAGGAAATATTTCACAAGATGATTTATTTAAATTTACTTTAATTGCGTTTGGTTATGATAATAAGGTATTATCAAAGACAAATAAAGAAAGATTATTATATGTCTATGATTATGCAATCCAAAATAATTTATTAATAACTGTTGAATAGGGCATAAGCCCTATTCTTTTTTTCACTTATAATAGTTTTTTGTTATTTTAATAGATATTTAAAAATATCTAATAATGTTATATAATTTATTTAGTTTTGGAGGTATTAAATATGAAATTTAAAGCTTTACCTTTAGTATTAGCATTACCATTATTTTTAGTCTCTTGTGGTAAAAATGATAATAGTGATGTTGTAGAAAATGGAAAAACAAATTTTGAGATAGGACTTGATGATAGCTATAACGCTGTTATAACAGGATATAACGGTAATAAAAGCTCAATTTCTATTCCAAAAAAATATATTTATAATGGTAAGGAATATCCTGTAATTAAAATTGCAGATAACGCATTTAATGGATGTAGCTTCTTATCAAGTGTTAAAATACCTTCAACAATCATGTCTATTGGTAAAGACGCATTCTTTGGTACTAAGATTTATAATGACCAAAAGGATAATTCTAATATATATGTAGATGGATGGCTTATTTCTGGTAATGAAATAGGTGATACTAAAATAAGAGGTATCGCATCTAATGCGTTAGAAAATTTTAGTGGAGATTTAGTATTAAATAAAGAAGATGTTACATTAGATGATGAATATGATTTCTTTTCTATTTCAGATAATGCATTTTATGGAAGCAATATTACATCATTTGAATCAGATATAGATTTTAATTATATAGGTAAATCTTGTTTTAAGAATTCTTCTATTAAGAGTGCTATATTTAATGGTACTGTACCTTATTTTAGTGATTACTTATTTACATCAAGTGAGCTTGAAACTGTAAAAATACCATCTACAGTATGGCTTTTAGGTGTTGATGCATTTAGAGGTACTAAGATTAAAGAAATCACATTAGATGAAAATATTACACATCTTCAAAGTGGTGTATTCCAAGATTGTAGTTTATTAAGTAAGGTTTTATTTAAGGGTAGCAATGTATCTTTTAGTGCATCTACATTTAAAAATGATTCTTTACTTGAAGATATAAAGCTTCCATCTAACCTAACATCTATTCCATCTGAGATGTTTTATAATTGTAAATATTTATCAAATATAGATATTCCATCTACAGTATCTTATATAGGTGGACAAGCATTTTATGGTTGTAGCTTATTAAAAGAAGTAGTATTACCTGATAGCGTATCTAAGCTTACATATCAAACATTTGGTGAATGTAAGATTTTAAAATCAGTAGTTTTACCTAAAAATATAACATTAGAAAATAAAGTATTTTATGGGGCATTAGCTTTAGAAAAGATATATTATAAGGGTAGTCAATCCGATTTAGAAGCACAAACAGTTACATATGATGCATATTTTAATGCTAATTATATTTATTATTATCAAGAGGATTTAGATAACATAGATCCTACTTTAAAATATTGGCATTACAATAGTGAAAATGAGATAGAAGAGATTTAGTATTATGGGTTATTTATATGGTTTAAAAAAAGGAATACCTATAATGCTTGGATATATCGCGGTTTCATTTTCCTTTGGAGTAATGGCTGTTGATAGCTATGGTATAACTCCTCTTACCGCAATTATTATATCCTTAACTAACGTAACATCATCAGGTCAACAGGCTGGTGTTGAAATGATTAGCCATGGATTATCATTATTTGAAATAGGGTTAACGGTATTGTTAATAAATTTAAGATATTCATTAATGTCTTTATCCCTATCTCAAAAGCTAGATAGTACAACACCTACTGGATTAAGATTACTTTTTGGCTTTGGAATAACTGATGAGGTATACGCAATTGCAGTAACAGAAAAAGAGAAGATTAACGCAAGATATATGTTTGGTATTATAACATTACCTATAATTGGTTGGGTTTTAGGTACAACACTTGGCGCATTTGCATCAAAGCTAATACCTGATGAAAAGTTATTAGATGCTTTAAGTATTGCCTTATATGCAATGTTTATCGCAATAATAATACCTGATGCGAGAAGAAGCTTAAAAATAACATTTGTTATATTATTATCTATATCAATATCTTGTTTATTTTATTATGTACCATTTATAAAAGAGATTGGCATTGGATTTAAGATTATAATATCAACTGTTATATCGGCATTATTTGGTGCAATAATATCCCCAATTAATGATGAAATTAACGAAATAGAATATAGTAGTAAGGATGGTGATGATAATGCCTAATCATTTATACATCACCCTTGCAGTTTTAATTATGGCACTAGTAACATATATTCCTCGTGCTATACCTATTTCATTTATGAAACGTGAAATAAAGAATAGATATATTAAATCATTCTTATTTTATGTACCTTACGCAGTTATTGCGGCAATAACATTCCCATCAATTTTATATTTCACATCAAATATAATTGTTGCAGGTCTTGGCGCATTAGTTGCGTTAGTATTATCATTTTTCCGTCAAAAGCTATATGTTGTTGCGTTAGTATCAGTTTTAACAGTATACGGCTTATTATGGCTTTTTAGTGTATTAGGGTGGTAAATAGTGAAAAAGATTCTTATTTTAGGTGGTGGACTTTCAGGTCTTGCAGCAGGCATAAGAGCGCTTGAACTTGGATATATACCAACGATAATTGAAAAAAATGAATACGCAGGTGGTCTTTGTACATCCTATGTAAGAAATGGTTCAATTAATGATTTATGTATTCATTACCTTCTTGGTATAGGTAATGAGCCAATGAAAGAAATATATAAGCATTTTGGCTGTCTAAATAATGCAAGTATCATAAAGCTTCCATATCTTTTTAGATTTTATTATTTTGATAAAACAATTACTGTATCAAGAGATTTAAATCAATTTAAAAATGAACTATTATCTTATGCAGAAATAGAAGATATTAAAGAAGTAAAAAGATTTATAAAATATATTAAAAATATGGAATACTTCCCTATGATTGCAAAAAAGTCTACTGAAATTATGACTAGATTTGAATATATATTAACTGGTATGTCTTATTTAAAGCATATGCCATCATATTCTAAAATATCTAGAGTATCTATAGAAGAATATGCAAATAGATTTAAATCTGATATATTAAAAAGCTTTATATTATCATTTATGCCAAAATCATTTTCTATAGTTTATTTAATTGGCTTAATTGCAAAATTTGTAACAGGAAATGCAGATATATTAAATATATCATCTAAAGATTTTTCATATAATGTATTAGATAAATATTTATCACTAGGTGGTAAAATTCTTTATAATGAAGAAGTATTAAAACTAGAATATAATGATAATAAAATATCTAAAGTTATTACTAAAAACAATAGCTTTACTGATTTTGATTTTGTTATTAACGCAATTCCACTAAATTATTTTTATAATAATATATTAGATGAAAAATATAGAACGGATTTAGTTTATAAAGAAATAAATGACCTAGATAATAATAAAATATTATCAAGCTTTATTGTATTTTTTGAGGTTAAAAAAGAATATAGCCATCAAATACCACATTATTTTATATTAAATAATAAAAATAATATTGATGTTGCAGGTAATATAAATCCATCTATTGGATTTAGATCTTATGATTACATACATAATAGTGATAATACAATTACAATATCTGCGATAGTAGATCAAGATTACAAAAATTATTCATTTTGGGAGGAGTTGAAATATAAATCCACATATGAACAATATAAAAACGATAAAGCAAAAGAACTTATTTTAATGTTAGAAGAAAGATTTAGCTTCTTACATGGGTTAATTGAGATATCTGATATAATTACACCATTATCATTTAATAAGTGGGGAAATGTATTATATGGAGGATATTTATCTAATTTATCAACAAAAACTTCAACTCGTGGTATTTTTGAGGTAAAATCTAGTTATGTTTCTAATTTGTATCACGCAGGTCAAATGGTTTATATGATTGGTGGTATTGTAGGAGCGTTAATAAATGGTAAATTCGCAGTTGAAGTAATAGATTATCATAATAAAAAAAGTAGGTAATAAATATGGCAAGAAGAGGTCTTAGAAGTAATAGAATAAAAGATAAGGATCCTGAAGAAAAAAAGCCACAAAAGCTTGAATTCACTTATCAATTTAAGGTTAAAGAAACAAAAGAATTATTAGAATTCTTATTAGAAAAAATGAATACATCAAGAAATGTATGTAAGCAATTATTATCTAATAATCAGGTTTTAGTTAATGGCGCATTAGAAAGACAATATAATTTAATGCTTGCAAAAGAAGATGAGGTTAAAATTTCAAAAAGACCTATTCATGATGATTCATTTAATAAAAAGCCTAAGAAAAGAAATATAAATAGACCTAAGAAAATAGATATTATATATGAGGATAAGGATTTTATTGCGATAGATAAGCCTGAAGGATTATTATCTATTGAAAATGGAAAGGATATTGTATCAGCATATTCTTATGTATCTGAATATTTAAGATTAAATAATAAGTTAGACCGTCCTTTTGTAATTCATAGAATTGATAAAGAAACTAGTGGAGTTTTAGTATTTGCTAAAAATCCATATGTTCAATCTAAATTACGTCTTGAATGGAATAAGTATGTAGTATTAAGAGAATATATTGCGTTAGTTGAGGGTGAAATGCCTAAGAAAAGTGATAGAATTGTTGTTAATCTTTTAGAAGATAAAAACAACATGGTTTATGTTGCAAAAGGACATGATGGTAAAACATCTATTACTAATTATGAGGTAATTAAAACTGATGGTAAATATTCATTATTAAGAGTTTTAATTGATACAGGACGTAAGAATCAAATAAGAGTAGTTTTAGCTAATTTAGGTCATCCTATTGTAGATGATGATAAATATGGAAGTAAAACTAAGACAATAGGTAGATTAGGACTTCATGCATCTAAACTTATTTTTAAGCATCCATTTACTAATGAAGAATTAGTATTTGAGACAAGATTCCCAAAAGCTTTTAATATTATAAAATAGTAAAACCAGGAACTAAAACGTTCCTGGTTCTCTATTTCTTAAGGATCTTCTTAATTTTCTATATTCATTTGGTGTATGCTTATAAAACTTTTTAAAAGCGTAACAGAAGTGTTCAGTTGAAGTATATCCTGCGATAATAGATATTTCATTTATTGATTTATCTGAATAAACTAAAAGACCTGATGCGGCAAACATTCTTGCCTCTGTTTTCATTTGATTAAATGTTTTGTTATAATGAATTTTTAAAAATCTTTCAAGCTCTCTTGAAGACATATTTAATCTTTTTGAAAGAAGAGTTAATGTTATTGTTGCGTTTTCGTTTAAGAATGCCTCATCTATAATAAACTGAGTATTTTTATTAGTTTGATTATCTAATCTTCTGTTATCTATATTTAGGTTTCTTAACATTTTTATTAATAATACTTGTAAGAATGCTTTTATAGAATCTATATAACCAATATGCTTGTTTTTAAATTCATTTTCAATAAGCTCAAATATTTCTTTAACATTTTCTTTATCTTCAAATAAGAAGAAGGGCTCTTCAATGTATTTCTTTTCTAATTGAGAAGCTCTTGTATCATCATATGTTAGATATATTTGATATTTTAATAATCCATCTTCAGTTGTTGGTATTTGTCCATGTCTTGAGAATTCATTTACTGCATAAACAAATCCCTTTTTTACCTTGAATCTTTGATTTTTAATAATTACTTCAGCTTCACCATCAATAACATAATGTATTTCTAAAGTTCTTGAACCGTGGTAATGCTTAGGGTATGCCTCAGTCATTAAAACCTTCTTGAATGAAGACATTTCTAAGTCAATATGATTTAGTTGAAATTGAATTAATTCGTTATAATTTAATAATTCCATAAAATCACCACGCTTTAAGTGATATTATATCATAATATTTTAAAGCTTAAATGATTAATATGACGAAATATTTAAAAAAAGCATAAAACAAATATAATTTGTAAAACTAATAAATTATTGTATAATTTACTTATAAGAGGTGATATGAATGATTTTAGTTACAGGTGGAACTGGTTATATTGGTTCTCACACAACAGTAGAATTATTAAATAATGGATATGATGTTGTTATTATAGATAACTTATCTAATTCTAAAGAGATTGTTGTTGATAGAATAGAAAAAATCACAGGTAAGAGACCTGTTTTCATAAATGGAGATATTAGAGATAGAAATATTTTAGATGAAATATTTAATAATTTTGATATTTCTTGTGTTATTAATTTTGCAGGATTAAAGGCAGTAGGAGAGTCTGTTATAAAACCACTTGAATATTACGATAATAATATTTGTGGTGCAATAACATTACTAGAAGCAATGAGAGATCATAAGGTTTATAATTTTATTTTCTCATCTTCAGCAACAGTATATGGTGATCCTAAGTCTGTACCTGTTGATGAAACATTCCCTGTAGGTGGTACTACAAATCCTTATGGTACAACTAAGTTATTTATTGAAAATATCTTAACTGACTTATATAAGGCAGAGCCTAAGTTTAATATCGCAATATTAAGATATTTTAATCCAATAGGTGCTCATCAATCTGGCCTAATAGGAGAAGATCCTAATGGAATTCCTAATAATTTAGCACCATATATTACTCAGGTAATGATTGGTAAGCGTGATCATTTAAATATTTTTGGTAAGGATTATGATACAGAAGATGGTACATGTATAAGAGATTATATTCATGTATGTGATTTAGCATATGGACATGTACTTGCAGTAAAGAAGCTTATGGAAAATCCTGGTGTTGTAATTTATAATTTAGGTACAGGTAAGGGTTCTAGTGTACTTGATGTCTTACATGCGTTTGAAAAAGCTTATGGCAAAGAAATTAAGCATGAATTTGTTGGAAGACGTGATGGAGATATTAGAGCAAATTACACTAAAGTAGATAAAGCATTTAAGGAATTAGGATTTAAAGCAAAATATAATATTGATGATATGGCAAGAGATCAATGGAATTGGCAAAAGAATAATCCTAATGGATATGAAGAATAAAATTGGATTTATGACAGTGTTTTTATGAAAATGCTGTCTTTTCTTTTGCTATTTGTATATATTTCGAACTTTGGTTCTATTTTCATTGAAAAAGTTGAAAAATAAGCGTTTTCATGATATAATGAATGCAAATTTTTTTAGAGGAGATTAAAGAATGAAAAAATTAATTAAATTATCATTAGCCGGAATGGCATTAGCAACATCTGCGTTAGCATTAACATCATGCAATAAAACAAAGGCAGATTATACAATTGGCGTTTTACAGTTTGGAAATTTCAGCGCTTTAAATGATGCAACAAGCGGTTTTAAGGCTGGATTTGAAGCTAAGCTACCAAAAGATAAAAGTGTAAAATTTGAAGTCATGAATGCAAACCAAGATACAGTTGCACAACAAACTATGGCAACTAAACTTGTAAGAGAATGTGATTTAGTATTAGGTAATGCAACTCCATGTGCTCAACAATTAGTATCTACAAGAGAAATTGAAGCAAGAATGGATCTACCTTTATTATTTACATCAGTAACAGATCCTATTGCTGCAGGTTTAGTTTCTGAAAGCAATCGTAACAATAATGTAACTGGTACATCAGATATTAACCCTGTTGAACAACAATTAGAAATGATTTTTGATGTAGATCCATCTGTTGATAAGATTGGTATGATTTATAATTCATCAGAAGTAAATTCACAAGCACAAGCAAATATTGCAAGAGCATATATTGAAGCAAATTATCCATCAGTTGACTTCGAAGTAAAAACATTTGCTGATGTAACTTCAATTGGTGCAACTACTACAAACTTAGTAAATGATGGCTGTGATTGTATTTATTTACCAACTGATAACTCAGTAGCAGCAAACGTTGGTACTATTACAAATATAACAAATCCTAAGGGTGTATTTACTCTTGCAGGTGAAGCTGGTATGGTATCTGATGGTGCTACATTAACAGTTTCAATTAATTATTATGAACTAGGTAAAACTACAGGTGAAATGGCTGCAAGTATCCTAATTGATGGAAAAGATCCAGATACAATTGAGGTTGGTAAACAAACTGAATTAGATAAGTTTACTTTCTCTAAGAATGATCAAGCATTACAATACTGTGGAATAACTTTATCAGATGAATTTAAGACAAAGTACGGAGTTAATTAATAATTAGTTAGGAAGTTTTAAAATGGATATAATATTAAACATAGGCCTTGATACGTTAACAAACGGATTAGCCTACGCTATTTTAGCTCTAGGTGTATTTATATCATTTAGAGTGTTAAACTTTGCTGATATGACTACTGAAGGTACATATGTTTTAGGTATGTCATCATCTGTATTATTCATAGCAGCAGGAGTTCCTGCAGTAATAGCTACAGTTCTATCGATTTTCGTAGGTATGATTGCTGGATTCATAACCGGAATATTGCATACAAAGTTACATATTAATGGACTTTTAGCTGGTATTATAACAATGACCGGGTTATTTACTATTAATATGATTTTATTAGGAATTGCAAATTCATGTGTGACTAATCAAGAATTTAGTTTCTTATATGGTTTAACATCAAATGTAAGTCTTACTAATTCTGGTTACCGTGGTATATTCCATATATTTAGAGGTTTTTATGAATCAGACGTTGATTTCTCAAATGTACTTAAGTATTGGATAATTGGAATATCATTTGTGATTACACTTATTGTATTCGTTTCAATGTATTTCTTCTTTGGCACAGAGGTTGGTATGTCAATGCGTGCTGTAGGTATGAATCCTAAAATGGCTAGAGCACAAGGTATTAATTCTGATTTTTATATTATTTTGGGTTTGATGTTATCAAATGGCTTAATTGCGTTATCTGCATCCTTAAAGGCTCAAAGTATAAATTCAGGTTCTACATTGTTTGGACCTGGTATGTTAGTAGTAGGATTAGCTTGTATTATTATAGGTGAAGCTATTTTCGGTAAGAGATCATTCTTAAATTGGATAATCTCTGTTGCGCTTGGTTCATTAGTATATTATTTGATTATTTCAATTGCATTAGAATTAGGTTTACCATCTGATTACCTAAAACTATTATATGCATTAATTATGGTTCTAATATTAACATTAAGTTTTGTTAATAGTAAAACTCATTTCTTTGATAAGCTTAAACGAAAATTATCTAAACGTAGGATTAGCGAAGAAGAAATTCTTGCTGCTGAAGCTCATGAGGATATAAAAGAGTCCGATATACCATTAGTTGTTGAGGATGAAGTTATGCTTGAAGTTTCTGATTTGACTAAGATATTTAATCCTACTGGAAATCCTAATGATGTTAAGGTTGCTTTAGATCATATAAATTTAAAAATTAAAAAAGGTGAATTCGTAACTATCATCGGTGGTAATGGTTCAGGTAAATCTACATTCTTTAACACGGTATCAGGTACATATATT
>CACZRY010000035.1 GCA_902783745.1 uncultured Erysipelotrichaceae bacterium | reverse complement strand
TAAATAATTATTATCTAATAATGGTTTTAAAATCTTTGATGAAAAGTTAGATCTACTAGTATAATTAATGTGATTTTGGATTTCTTCGCTAGTTCTAGCATTATCATAACAGAATTCTAAAATTTTATCATCATATTTTCCTTCTATAACATTTGTATGTGTTTGTTTTTTCCACCAAATAAAACATCATACATTCATATTCTTTATTTTCAAAATATGATTCACTAATAAAATCTTTAATATTGTTCATAATGTGACCTCGTTTATGCTAATATTATATATCCTGTCTCCTACATTTTAAACATCATGTCTCCATTTTTGCCATACTTAGGAGACATGACAGGAGACATGATAATTATTCTTATAAAAAGTGCGAGCATTGGATCGGATTTGAGTTTTGCCTCGATTGTTATATCATTTTTTTAATTTCATAGATTAGATAAATAATCTTCAATGTTTTGGTATGTTATACCATCTAATATAGTATTTTCGCCACGATATAATACAGTCTTTTTTCTTATTTTACCAAATTTGAACTCTACTTCTTTGCATTTATTTTCATCAATTAAATGTCTAGCTTGTTCTTTAATTATTTCTTTACTATATTTTATTTCAAATATTTCTATCTCAAGCGTATTTAGATATTGAATGACCATATCAAATTCGCCATCAGAAAATTGTAATTTAAATATATTATTATAAGGCATAGCTATTTTAGTTTCTAAAAGAATAATGTCTTCTGTCATTCTACCTTTTATTTCATTTAGAATCCTATTTTTAATTCTTTCTTGCTCTTCAATAGATATATTTTTAAATAATACATCATTTGATAATGATTCAATAATTGATTTAGCTTGTGAATATCTAATACCTGGCTGAGTAAAGACTATTCTTTCTTTATTGTTATTATCTATATCTTTAATATCAATAGTATCAATCATATCTAAAGCTTTTAGATATTCTTCTATTTGTTTTACAATGGAATCATCTATTTTAATTTTTTGTTCTTCTTTATTTTTTATTTCAAGTAATTCTTTTAATCTATTAGTAAAAGAATTAATATCAATATCATCTAATACTGTTGTTGGGTTTAATCTATCTTTTCTTAAATTATTTTGTGATATTCTTAGGTCATTAGATTTAAATTCTTTTTCTAATACATCTATAGTAAATCTATGATTTATATCCTCAACTACTCTATTAATCGCTCCTGTTAATTCATTGTTTTGGTATAAATCATATAAATGTCTAAAATGACCTTCATACTGATAATGCTTTAGTGAATGTTGTATATTTTGAGCTATCGCACTATCGATATACTCGTTTGTGCTTGAAGAATCACTAAATATTGAATTATATAAATTACCACTCATGCTCATGGTACCACCATATTGGATATAATTATCAATACCTTTAACGCCTAATACTTCACTGAATTCCTTATAAGGAATAAATGTAGTATGTAGCATTATACATCTATCGTATAATTCGTTACTTTTAGTAATCCAAAAGCCTAATGAATCAGCACCTGATAATATTATTTTAATACCTGAGGAAGCATATATATCAGATAAAAGTGAAGCACCTTCTATAAAATCTTCCAAAAATGTTATTTCATCAACAAATATGTATTTATATCCATAAGACTGTAATAATTTTAAGTCTTTATTAAAATTAGAAAATGTGTCCTTTTTAGTAATTTGAATAAATGCTGATTTCAATAAATCTCTATTATTCATATTATTAATTATTTGTTTAATTAATGTTGTTTTACCTGTTCTTCTTAAACCATATAATACAAATACTTTATTAAATAATGTATTATCATTTATGTAATCTAATATTTTATTATATCCATATCTTTTATTTAAATTATTTACAGAATTAGAAAATAGTTTTAAATTATCACCAATTATCACTTCTGTATTAAAATCAAGATTAATAGAAACATCATCAAAATTACCTTTATTTAATAATTCTTCTAGTTTTCTTCTTTCCTCTAATTGAGATTTAATAATATCCAGTTCTGAATCATTTATTCTAATTGATTTTTGTTTTCCTTCTTCAGTCCATTGTAAATAATAGTATTCATAAATTTTATCATTTGCTTTTTTGAATTTTCTAGTTGTAATACCACCCTTAGGCAACTTATTTAATTTTTCTAATATTTCATTTTTTGTCATGATATCACCAACCTTATCGATTATTTACTTTATTCTACTTAATTCTACTTAAAATGTCAAGTAAACGAAATTAAAATTGCAAATGTTAATTGTGTAAACAAGATTTAATGTCCGCATCCCCCCTTGGTGTTTTATATTTAGTCTAATATATTATTAAGCTCTGAGGTTGCACCTGATATTTCTAGTTTTGTAACTAGTAGTTTATCATCTATTAAATTCACTGTGAAATCAAATAATAGAATATCATTATATTCATATAATTCATGCATATTTTTATCACAAACTGTATAATAGCCTAAGTATAAGCATTTATCTAATATTGATATTACTTTTTGTATTTCTTTTATTTCATCATATAATAATGGATCATTATAATCATCATCCATAATAAAAGAATACTCTAAAGAAATATTAGGTTCATTATTAAATACATCTAATCTTATATATTCACCATCTATATATTTTTTATATAATTTATAAGAATCCATTCTAGAGAATCTCTTATATTCTCTATTAGGAATACTAATTGGTGATGTTATAGTATCATAGTAGTTTGGGATTTTAATATTTGTTTTATTGTTATTACTTATATATTCATCTAGCAACAGCATTATCCTATCCTCTAGCATTGAATAGAAATAGGAATCTCCTACTATCTTTCTTATTCCTATTTCTATTGATGAAGAGTTATCAATGATTTCTTTTCTTCTTTTGCTTTTTGAAAAGAAATCATCATACATCTTCTTTATTGATATTTCTTTTAATATATCAATATCTTTTTTTATCCTATCATATATTCTTTTTATATCTTCCATAAAAATACCTCCTTGAGATTATTAAACTTTGGTGTTTAATTCCTTAGGTGTTGTTTTTATAGTGCTTTCAACCACCCTAACGGCACACGCACTAAGTTTATATTAAACTTAATGTAACGCAAAAAAAGACCCACTTATGGCATTACATTAGTAATTTCATAAATGAGTCCTAACTCTTCAATCTTATTTTTCTGGTTTTTAAAACCAATATTAATATATACTATTTTTTTGATTGTTTCAATAATTAATTTTAATCTTTTTCTTTTATATTAATTGTAAAATTTAAATTGACAGTAATATAAAAAGGGTTATAGGGGAATGTGTCACCTAATAAGCGTAGCATTATTCTTAAACCCTTAAGGGCTCGCCCATTCAAAAATAGATAAGATATATCATAAGCACCTTCTTTAGCTTATGATAACACAAAAGGAGTAGCGATTGCACCTGCGTAAATACAATGCTACCCTTTTTTAAAACTGTCTACTTTATAGGGTCTATTTTATAATAATTAATTTTTATTCCTTATTATTTTTAATGATTCTTTATTCGAATACTTATTAAATGGTTCCTTATTATTAACTCTTGACCATATTTTATCTCTATTAAAATCCACACTATCTAATTTTTTAATTATATTCGATGAATGTATAAATTCT
>CACZRY010000034.1 GCA_902783745.1 uncultured Erysipelotrichaceae bacterium | reverse complement strand
ATCATCACCTACAGAAACAAATGAATTCTTAACTTCTACATTTTCACATAGTGATATATCTATACCATCTGAGTTTTGTGCAGTATCGTTAGATAATACCTTAATTCCATCAATTATTACATCAGTACAATAAGTCAATAATAGATTAAACGCAGGTGGATTTTTAATTGTAACACCTGAAATTAATAAGCGAGATGATGATCTAATATTAATGAGGTTAGGTCTAAAGAATTCAAAATAATCTTGATATTTAGTAATATCAGAATTAAAATCAAATTCTTTATTACCTGTAAATGCATCCATATAATTCTTATTAGGAAACCAATATTCTCCCTCATTAGTTTCTATAATATTTAATGATTTTCTTTTTAATTCTTCCCATTCATTATCATTAAATTTAAATCTTTTTGCATATCTCCATAAATCTCCATCGCCATCTATTACGCCTAAACCTATAATCCCTACATTTTCTTCATTTAAAATTGTAATAGGAGATACACATTTAATTTTTTTACTACCTTTATCAAGCTGATATTCTAAAGGGTATAAGCTTTTATCTTTTATAAATTTTAAATAAGTGTTTTTAGATAATTTTAAACATACATTAGATAATAATTTAATTGGAGATGTTATATATAATCCATTTGGGATTAATACATAACCACCACCTTCTAAATTACATTTATTTATTGCTTCTTGTATTGCATCATGGTTGTTAAATCCAAATTTACTTTTAGCACCAAATGATAAAATATTATAATATACTTCTCTAAAATTAGTTTCTTTAATTGTAAAATTCATAGTACATACCTCTATATATTATTAATATTTTATCATATATATTGTATTATTCTTTTATTTCTTTTTTATTTTTCTTTCTTAATACGATATAAACTATTAAACCACATAATAAGAATGGTGATACTATTAATAAAGAAATACCAACAAATGATAATGAACCTAATACTGTATTACCAAATACTTGCATGAATCCTACATCATTATTTTGGTAAAATCTTAATCTGATTGTTGAGTATTTTGTTTCAATATCCATTTGATCAAGCTTATCATAGTATTCTTCTAATTCTTTATCAATATCTTCAATTAATTTTAAATAAGATAGTTTTTCACTTGTTGTTAAATCTGAATTATTTTCTAATTCATCTTCATAGATTTTCTTTTTTTCTTCTAATCTTTTTATTTTAGCATCATTACTATTATATGATGATGTAATATCTTTTGTTGTAATATACTTATTTGTAATATCATTTAATGAATCTAGATATTCTACTATTTCGTTTATAAATTCAGTTTCTACTTTAAATTCATAATATGTATAATAATTAGATTGGTTTGAGAAGCTAATATATCCATTATAAGATATAATTTTATTTCTAACATCTATAACTAATGATTTAGGTTCTTTTGTGTTGAAATTATAATCAACATAATATACAACCTTTCTTCCTTCACTATTATATAGGATTTCTTGATCATCTTCATAATAATAAGATGAATCTGATGCATATCTATTTGAGCTATTACATGATGCAAGAACAAATACAAATAGAACTAATATGATTGCAACTAAAAACTTTTTTATATTTTTCATATTATTTTTCCCCTTTTAAAAAATATTAAATAATTTTTGTACTAAATAATCACTATTACCAAGTATTGTATATCCAAATATATGTGCTAAGAATATAGATCCTGCAAATATTAATATAAGTAAGCTTTTATTATTCTTATTTTTGCAAAAGCTTAGAATAGCAAAAGCTAATGCAGGTATAGCTAAAATACTTGATACGATAGGTACTAATACAAAGATTGTAGCAAGAATTAAAAACATAATAGATAATATAGAAAAAACTTTTTTTGATTTTGAATTATCATTATCATTTTTTAATTCACCTAATGAAATATTAGTATCATCTTTAAAATCTTCTTGTCCTGTAAGAATAGAAATACTAACATTATATAAGTTAGATAAAGATATTAAATTATCTAAGGATGGAATAGTTTGATCACATTCCCATAGACTTACACTTTGTCTTGAAACATCTAAAGATTGTGCAACATCCTCTTGAGATAATCCTCTTTTCTTTCTTGCGGTAACTAAATAACTCCCTATTTTCATAAGTGTATTCTCCTTTCTTTAATTTCACCTTTATTTTATGTGAAATATAACTTGCAAGCCACCAATTGCGGCTTTGAAATTTGTCAAGTAAAGCTTTGCAAATTAAAAATAATGCAATATTTATGGTAATTATAGCATTTTTTTACTTTTACTAAAACTAATATTAAAGAATATTTCAACACAAATAAAAAAATGATTACAAGCTCACGCAAGTAATCATTTTTAAAATTTTTATTATTTATTTTCTTTAATTCCTTTATTCTTATAATATTCTTTTTTATCTTTATACATCATATCATCAGAAATCTTAACCATTTCTTCTATATCCTTATCATAATAATCATTATAAGTATATCCTATAGAACATGAATATTCACTTTCATCAACATTCTTTCTAATGTTTGAAACAATCTTATGTAGGTCTTCTTCTTTTGTTTTAAAGCATAAAACTATAAATTCATCTCCACCCATTCTAAATGCGGATTGTCTAAAGCCTAACGCATTTACAATTGAATGAGAAACAGAAATTATTGCGTTATCACCTGCAATATGTCCTTTTGTATCATTAATAACCTTAAGTCCATTCATATCAATAGATATAACTGCAGTTATATCTTTTGATTTTTTATTTATTGAATCATAATATGCTTGTCTATTTAATAAACCAGTTAATGCATCTTTTTTAGTAAGCTGTAATATTAAGAATACATAATATACAAATACAGCTATTCCGACAGTAGTAATAAATATTTTAGAATACTCTTTTCCCATTATGAATGGGAATACTAAGCCTGTTAGGAATGCGAAAGCAAGAAATAATATAGGAATTATATCTGTAATATCTTTTGTACTATGTCTTAATAGTATATATATAAATAAGAAGCTATAAAAACCAACTACTATATATGGTAGGTATCCTAATACTCCTCTTATCATATTACCATCACTATCTAGACTAAATACTATTCCTGTAAATATAGATATAATATCTATAATAAGTAATAAGAATGCAGGTATTGTAATAACCCATCTTGCCCTCTTAATAATAGTAAATATTATTAAAGCCATTATAAATGGTGTTGATGAATACCTTATCGCAATTAATACTATTCTTACATTTGGATATTGGTTGTTATCAAGTAAATAGAATTCAAAGAATACTATTACTGATAAAACAAATAATAAACCAATTAGAATTGACATTCTAATAACTGTTTTTTTATCCAAAAATACATTTATTATAAGCATTATAATAAACGCAAGTAATATTAGTATTAATCCCCAGTTATATAATATATACTCCTTTAATATTTCCATTTCCTCATCCCCTTTAAATAATATTATCTTCTTTTTATATTATTTTTTTGATAATATAATTCTTTATCCTGATACATCATCTTATCAGCATTTTCTAATAAATCTT
>CACZRY010000033.1 GCA_902783745.1 uncultured Erysipelotrichaceae bacterium | reverse complement strand
TTTTTAACAACGCACGAAGCTACTTCGAATCTCACACGCATAGCGTGAGGTTTTAATATTCGTCCTTACGTCCGAATATAATAAAAATCTTAGGTGACAATACACCTTTGATTTTCACTCTAGATATACCTTTTATATCCTCATTTTCCATCTTTTTTATTTTCTTATTCTTTTGTTGTAATCTCTTTTTCTTCTTTTGCTTACGTGATAAAACTCTAGACATTATTCGCTCCTTAAGCAAGTAATAGGATCTAAGCTTGAAGCTTTTCTTGCAGGAGTAATACCTGCAAGTATATATACTAATACAGATACCATAAATCCTATTAAATACCATATAGGATTAAATGATATAAATATACATTTAGTAGATATATAGCATATTATATTTGTTATTCCTGCAAGTAGATATGATACTGATACTGCAAGCATACCACCAAGTGAACCTAATATTAATGATTCAAATAAGAATAGATATAATATATCCTTTCTTCTTCCACCAATAGATCTTAATATACCTATTTCTTTTGTTCTTTCAACAATAGATACATACTGTACAATAATAATCATAATAGCCGCAACAGATAATGATAATAAAGATAATACAGTTAAAACCTTTGTTGCAAGATCTATATAATCTAAGATTGTTTCTGATTCTTGATTTGTTGATGTAATTGCTAATGAAGATGATATACCTCTTATACTATTAGATACTGAATTTAGATATGTTATATTTTTAACCTTAACATAACAAATATTATAATAATATCCACTTATGGCATCATATGAAGTTTGATATAAATTATTAAATACATATAATGAATCTTCTGATATATATGATGATTTTATATCTAGACCATCATCATATATACCAACTATTTTAAATGTATAAGTTAAATTATTATATGTTAAATCTATAGTGTCATTAATTGCTGCAATAATTGATGTATCAGTATATATAGATTCTGCAATATCTATATCTATTGCAACCTCACCTAAATTAGTTGGCATATTGCCATATAAAACATCAGGTTGATTTTTAGTGTCTGTAGAATATGTATAATTAATTGTATATGTATCTTCTATTTTAGAATTAGTATATTTTACCGAATTAAGTCTATATGATGATAATACATTAGTTACACCATCAATATTAGATATTTCTTTTATTGTAGAATATGAAATATTAGAGTCAGTTGTTATAGTTAATATTTCATTTGTCTCATCCTGTGAAAAGTATTTATTAACATATGATGTAATACCACTAGATAATGCTAATATAATTATTAAAGACATAATACCTATTGATATACCAATAGATGTTAAAAAGTTTCTAAATTTATTAGATAATATATTATTTAATGCCATCTTAAATAAACTTTTTAAACCAATTGATTTAGGTTTTATTTCTTTGTATTTTTCAAACTTATTCTTCTTAGGTGGGCAAATTAGCTTATCCTCTTTTATAACACCATCATCAAGTGTAACAATACGTGATGCATAATCTGATACTATACTTGAGTGTGTTACAACTATTACAAGCTTACCCATTTCAGTTATTTTCTTTAATATATCTATAACCTCTAATGTAGATTCTTTATCCAAAGCACCTGTTGGTTCATCTGCAAGTATAATAGATGGATTATTAGCTAAAGCACGCGCAATAGATACTCTTTGGCATTGCCCTCCTGATAAGGTATTAGGATATTTATCTCTATATTCATATAAACCTACAAGTGTTAAAAGATCACAAGCTCTTTTTTCTTGTATATCTTTACTACAATCACTCATTTGCATCGCAAGCATTACATTTTCTTTTATTGTCATATGAGATAATAGATTATAGGATTGGAATATCATTCCAATTCTTTTCTTTCTATAATCATCAAGTTCATCTTCACTAAAGTCTCTTATAAAGTTACCTTTAATTATAACTGAACCTGTATAATCTAAATCTAGGCCACCTAAAATATTTAATAAAGTAGATTTACCACAACCAGATTCACCTCTTATTGCAACCATTTCACCTTCATTTAATTCTAGATTAACACCCTTTAATACATCTTCTTTTATAACCTCAGTAATATTATATGTTTTACATAAATTAGCAATTCTTAATATTGATGCCATAAAAATCCTTTCTATATACTACATCATTTTTTATATAAAAAAAGATTAATATAAACCTTAAAAAATTGTGTGAAAATGTGTTTATTATGCGATTTACAAATGTTAAATATTTGTTCATTCCAAAAACTTTTGTTCAAAAAATGTTTGCAAATAAAAAAAGTTATGTTATAATCCAAGTAGAGATAAACAAGTATTAAAATTAAACACAATAGGTAAAGAAAGGAAGGATTAACTATGAAGAATAAATTCATTTCCGTTAAGCCTTCTTGTATTAGCGTATATTAG
>CACZRY010000032.1 GCA_902783745.1 uncultured Erysipelotrichaceae bacterium | reverse complement strand
CATCAATTGTAACTTCATCTTTCGATGCTGATACAAAGGGTCTTGATATTTGCTTAAATTACCAAGCTTCACAAGGTATTACTTTAAGACAAACAAATTGGGACGATAAAGCTGGTGGAGAATTACTTAACCAAGGTGCTTTATTACCTACATGGAAATACTATCAATCTCAATTAAAGACAACTATTCGTGATGCTGCTAACTATTCTGATGCTAAGGATGACGGTACTTATACAACTGCTAAAAACAATAACTTTAAGAGCTTATCTGATAATACTCAGGAAATGGACTTATTCTATAATACAACATCTAACATGAAGAAGATGTTTAATGATGGTGAAGCTACTAACTTAATGCCATACATTAAGGCTGGTAAGATGCCTTATTTTGAAGACTTCTTAAAGAATAATGATTATATTCGTCAGATGATTGCAGTTAACTATGGTACTGAAGATGAAGCTATTTATTATACTCCATATTTCGATGGTTATAACGCAATCGAAAGAATGCTTATTATGGATACTGCAATGACAAAGACTGTTCTTGATGCAGAAAGCTTCAATGATTTTGATACAACTACAAACGGTTCTGGTGCAGCAACAAATACACTTCAAGCTGCTAAATATCAACCATTCATGGATGCTAACTACAATTTACCTGAAGATGAAAACTTTACTGTTAATGTATCAGTAAATGGTAAATTACAACAAATTACTTTAAATAAGCATGAAAATATCATTAAGGCTCAAAACGCTTTATTAGCAAAGGGCTGCACAGGTAAGGAATTAGCTGAACAATTAGCTGCTTATATTAAAGATGTATTTGCTGATGGCTTTACAAAGGGAATTTATACAAATCCATCAGATGTATATGTTTCTGAATCAGCTGCATATAATGCAGATGAATTAATCGCTTTAATGCGTGTTATCAAGGCTAACCCTGGTAAGATTACTGGTGATCCAGATGCAGAAATTGAAATTTTATGTCCACGTGGACAAGATAACGGACGTGTCGAAAATATGGCTGACTTCATGAGCATTTGGGGTGTCCAAGGCTTAGATGGTGAAGATTCAATGTTATACTTTGATGCTGAAGGTAAGTTATCAGATGCAGGTTCAACTAAAGGTACATATGATGGCTTAAATTTATTATCTCAAATCTATGATGAAGGTTTAGTTCTTGAAAATTTCTACATCAAAGGTTCATTAGGTAAGACTGGTTACTTAAATAAGTATTTCGGTAAGACTTCTGATAATGGTGGATATGGATTCATGTTATATGATTTCTCTGCATCTACTACAGCAATGAACAGTAAGGATGAAGATGGTGTTGGTACATCTGATGCTACACGTGTTGGTAACTTCACAGATACTTCTTATACAGGTTTAATGCCAGTAGTTACACCATTATCTTATTGGCAAGATAAAAAAGCTGATAATGAACAAGACTTAGCTGATCATACAAATAAGACATTAAAGAGATATGCAGAATCTAATAGAGCATTAAAGAGTAACTCTTGGTGTATCCCTTCTAACTCAGATAATAAGGAAAGAGCTGCTATGTTAATGGATTTCTTATTCAGTGCAGAAGGTAAGAGAGCTAACGACTTTGCAACTAGTGCTTATTGGGCTGATGAATTCACATCATATGCTGGTGAAACTACACCTCAATTCAATGCTAAAACTAAGAAGATGATTTCTGAATCTGCTACAGACTTCTGGTCATTCTTAAGAGGATATTTAGGATCAACTCATGGTGTTGGTTATGTTCGTTCTAAGACTATCAACTACTTAGCAACTAATAAGTATGGTAAGATTGGTTCTGTAAACATTGAAAGTGCAATTGCTTCTGGTGCAGTTGAATTAGCTAACGTTAAGAATGAAAATGCTTGGGGTAACTCAGTTCCAAATGGTGTTTATACTTCACCAAGTGAAACAGAATCTTATGCTGCAACAACAGCATTCTGGTCTGCTGATAAGTGCAATACAGCTGCACAAGGTTGGGTTTCAATTGTTGTTGCTGATTCTTCAACAATTTCTGATTCATCAACTGTTGTAATTGGTGTTGATGCAAATAATAAGAATTATTCATATGCTGATGTTTATTCACAAGCATTTGGCGCACGTATCACAAATTACGTATATTCATATGTTGGTTCATATTCAAACGGTAAGTTATTACCTACATATGCTAAATTATTAGTAAAGTAAAATAAAATTTTTTCTAAATATAAGACTAGATAGCGAATTAATCGCTATCTAGCACTTATATTTCCTATGAGGAGGTATTAAAAATGGCTAAAGAAAATAAATCTATTAATAAGTGGATTTTCTTTGCTTATGGATTATTATTTGGTCTAATATTTTTGTTTGGACTATTTTTCATGACAATGTATGCTAATACACATGTTATGTATACAGTTGATGGTGCAGATGGTACTATTTCAATTTTGAAAGAGTCATCTCAAACTATTGGAGGAACTGCATATCAAAATACTGAAATATTTAAATTCTATGGAGAAATGAATAACAAGGTTAGTTGGTGGAGCAGTATCTTTGGTCAAAACGGATTAACTAATACTCTTACATTAGCAAGAAAGGTTTATACTTTCCAAATTAATGCCAGCTCATTTAACGATTTAATTGTTATTTATTCAGTTATTGGTTTAATTGCATTTGCTATTTTATTAATTTTAGGCAATCATCAAAGAAAAGTATATTATATCAGTAATTTAACTGGTGGAATTGCTATTCCTGTATTTATGATTATTGCTTCTTTATTAATGATTTTTAAGACAATTTTCTTACTTGGTGATTTTACACAAAATAAAGAATTATATTGGGTAACTAATTATGCATCTAATAGTGATATTCAAAATATCGTTAAGGATCAATTATTATTAAGAACAGATATTTCAAAATCTGATTTCTTAAATACATTAGGACAATATAATGAATCAGTATTCTATATTGCAATAGTTTTATTTGCCGCAGTTATCGCTTACTCAGTATTCTTACTAGTTAGTACTTTAACAAAATATAAGGCAACTGCTAAGAAGAGAGCAGAAGTTATTCAAAGGGCGGTGTTGAAGAATGATTAATGAACAAGAAAATAAGGCTTCACTAGATAAAATGTCAGATCTTGAGTACGCTAAAAACGATACCGAGATGATGCGTTATAGAGTGAATGGTTTATCTAATAAATTAGGCTTACTAGGTATGGGTGCAAGTATTTTTGCTGGCTTAGTAGCATTAAACTCTTTTAATCCAATGGATTTCCAAGTTTTAGTTATCGTTTTAATAAACGTTGTTATTTTACTTGGTGGTTTCTTAGCTTGTGAAAGAGTTAAGACTTATAGTGCAGGTGGTGCAATAGCACAAATTGTATTCAGTGGTGTTTGTATCGCACGTATGTTCTATATTCCTCTAATGCTTGTAATTGCATATAAAAATTATTTAACTGCATTTACAGTAGATAGAGCTGATTTCGATAAAGTAGCTGATTATAATGCTAAAGTTGCTGAAACTCAAAATGGTTGCTTAAATATTTTAGCAGCTACTATTACAAACAAAGATAATTCTGAGTATGCAATTGCATTTTTACCTCAAAATGGATATTTCAGATCAATATTCATTATGACATTATTAGCAATTGCTGCTGGTGCATTCTTAGCAGCTGGTTTAACTGGTTATGCTAAGGCTAAAAAGTTAAGTACATACTTAGCTAGTATTAAAGCAAAGAATTAATAGGAGGTAGTTTTATATGGCTTCAAATGTTATTTTAAAAAATGTCAATAAGGTATATCCTAATGGATTCCATGCTGTTTATGATTTCAATATTGATATTGAAAAAGGTGAATTTATAGTTCTTGCTGGTCCTTCTGGATGCGGTAAGTCAACTACATTACGTATGGTTGCAGGTCTTGAAGAAATTTCTTCAGGTGATTTAGTAATTAATGGTAAGAAAGTTAATAACGTAGCTCCAAAAGATAGAGATATTGCAATGGTTTTCCAAAACTATGCACTTTATGCTCATATGACTGTTTACCACAACATGGCATTCTCATTAACTATTAGAAAGGTTGACCCAGTTGAAATTCATGCTAGAGTTATGAAGGCAGCTGAAATTTTAGGTTTAATTCCTTATCTAAATAGAAAGCCTAAACAGTTATCCGGAGGTCAAAGACAAAGAGTTGCATTAGGACGTGCAATCGTTCGTGACCCAGTTGTATTCTTACTAGATGAACCATTATCTAACCTAGATGCTAAGTTAAGAGGTTCAATGCGTAAGGAATTAATGCAATTACATGAAAGATTAAATTCTACATTTATTTATGTAACACATGACCAAATTGAAGCTTTAACATTAGCTTCAAGAATTGTAGTTATGAAGGACGGTTATGTTCAACAAATAGCTACACCAAAGGAAATGTTTGATAATCCTGAAAACTTATTCGTTGCTGGTTTCATCGGAACACCTCCAATGAATTTCTTACATGGTCAAATTGATAATAATGGTGAATATTTCATTCATGAAAGTTCAGGATTAAAGTTTAAGCTTACTGAACATCAACAAGATATCATCGGTTCATATATTGGTAAGGAAGTTATTATGGCTACTAGACCAGAATATGTTTATATTGATGATTTACATTTAAAGCAGAATGCTGAAAATGTATTTGATTTAGTTATTGATTACACTGAATATTTAGGTGCTTACCACTTATTATATGGTGCAATTGGTGAAGAAAATATTATTTCTAAGGTTTATACACGTCAAGAAATAGTTGATAAGAACATTAAGGCATGCTTTGATATGAACAACGTACATTTCTTTGATATTGAAACTACAAAGAGAATTCGTTAGTTAGGAGGCTGTTTTAAATGGAAGATAAGATTATTAACGAAGAACAGAATGAATCATTAATTCAAGCTGATTCTTCTAGAGAAGTTAAAGAAGAAGCAAAGAAGAATTTCTTTCAAATTTTATTAGCATATTTAAAAGGTATTTTATGGGACTTCGTTCAATCTTTTAAATATAATAATATGAAGTTAGCTGGTTTATTAATCATTATTCCAGGTGCAATTTTCGGTTTCTTCTTATACTACCATGCATTAGTTGTTAGACAAGTAGTATTTATTTCTACTTTAGGTTCTAATTATTATGGTACACCAGATATTTCAGGTTTATTATTATTCATAATGATGCTATTCGGTATTTTAAATATCTTTACTGGATTTGGTCTTATGAGTAAGAAAAATCTTGGATCTTTAATAGTTGTAGTATTTACTTCAGTTATTATGGTTGTTTCTGGTATTATTTATATTATTTTAGTTAAGAATTATTTCCAAGGTGTTAATAGTTACTTTGATGCATTAGGTAAAAATGTTGCTGATATTATGGAAAAGACAGGCTTAAGTGAAGAAGAAGCTACTAGAATGGCTCGTCAATTAGCTCAAGATGGTACTTCACAGTATTTCATTTATGGTATTCCTGTTTCATCTAGAACTTCATTCTCTCAAGAATTTGTTGTTTCTGTAGGTTCAGTTATTTTATGTATGGTATGTGCTGTTGCTGGTGTAGTTTTAGGCTTCATCAACTACGATAGAACTTGGGAAAAGGCAGATAGATAATATGGCTAAAAAGAAAGTTCAAGATGAGAGTATAGATAATATAAATGAATATAATCCATATGAAGTCGATAAGCTTTCTAAAATACCATCTGTTGTAAAAATTATATTTTTAAAATACTGGGCAGCTGCGGCTGCCGTATTTTTTATGGTAATAAGTAATTTTATTGTAGATTTCTCCTTGATTGATGAGGTTGAGGTGGATAATTACAAATTAGATTTTGTTGTTATTTTATTAATTGCTGTCGGTATGGCTGTTTTATTTATTGCAGCTATATGCCCTGTCGTTAAATTAATGAATAACAGAAGAAATCCTACTTTAAAATATAATATATTTAATTTAGGCGGTATTTGGAATTTATTATTCTACTTGGTATACATGTTTATAGTATCATTTATAATCTATATGCTATATGCATTTACTTATAGTATTGGTTGGAGATTCTTAAATTTATTTAATGAAGTAAATTATGGTATTGATCCATTCAGTTATGGTTTGTTTTTTCTAGTTGTAGATGGAATATTTGTTTTAATTAAAAATATTGTATTATATATTTATCAACGCGTTTATTACGCAAAAAGAATAAAAAAAGGAGCTGAGGTACTTGTTTAATTTGATTTTTAAAAGCTCAACAAGCTTAACTTTTGAAATGGATAACAAGGATATCGTTGTTACAAATCCATTTAACGTTTACGTTAATGAAACATTAGTTTTAAATGATTTTAAAAATAATGTTTTCTCAATATATGATTTAGTACCTAATACTAAGTATGATATTAAGGTTGTACAAAATGATAAGGAAGATACATTAACTGTAACAACTGAATATGAATATGTATGCTTAGATGTTAAAAGATTTGGTGCTAAAGGTGATGGAGTAACTAATGATACTCAGGCTATTCAAGCTGCAATCCTTTCATGTCCCGATAATGGTCGTGTATTAATTAACGATGGTGTTTTCTACACAGGACCTTTATTTTTAAGAAGCAATATAACTATTGAAATTACTAAGAGTGCAAAGCTTTTAGGTGATACAGATAGAAATAATTATCCTATTTTACCAGGTATGACATATACATCTGATGAAAAAGATGAATATAATCTTGGATCATGGGAAGGTAATCCATTGTCTCATATGGCATCAATTATTACTGGTATTAATGTTTCTAATGTTAAAATTATTGGTGAAGGTATTGTTGATGAAAATGCACAAAACTCTGATTGGTGGACTGATCATCATAAAAAGGTTAGAGCATGGAGACCAAGAGGTGTATTCTTAAATCACTGTGAAAACATTTCGTTACAAGGTATAACTGTTACTAATACACCATCATGGAATCTACATCCATATTTTTCTAAAAACTTAAATTTCATTGATTTAAAGCTAATTAGCCCTAAGGATGCACCTAATACAGATGGATGTGATCCTGAATCATGTGATGGAGTAAATATTATTGGTGTTTACTTTTCAGTTGGTGATGATTGTATTGCGATTAAATCAGGAAAAATCTTCATGGGAAGAAAGTATAAGAAACCAAGTGAAAATTTTGTTATTAGAAACTGTTCATTTAATTTCGGTCATGGTGCAATAGTATTAGGTTCTGAAATGTCTGGTGGTATTAAGAATATTAATGTATCAAGATGTTTCTTTAATTCAACTGACCGTGGCTTAAGAATTAAGACAAGAAGAGGCAGAGGTAAGGATGCAATAATTGATGGCATTACATTCCAAGATATCAAGATGGATAACGTATTATCTCCTTTAGTTATGAATATGTTCTATTTCTGTGATCCAGATGGTCATACAGAATATGTATATTCTAAAGAAAAGCTTCCTGTTGATGATAGAACACCATATTTAGGAAAGTTTGTATTCAAGAATATTGAATGTGATAACGTTAATGCTTGTGCAGGATGCTTCTATGGTTTACCTGAACAACCAATTAAATCTATTACAATAGATAATGTTTCATTTAAATATGCTAAAAATCCTAAAGCTTCAAGACCAGCCATGATGGATGGATTAGAAGAAATGACAGGTAGAGGTATTATTGCCGCATATGTAGATGAGATTAATTTAAAGAATGTTTCATTCGAAGGTTTAAAGAATGAAAAGTTCGAATTTAGTAATGTTAATAAAATAACAAAATAGATTCAAAGAGGAATTTTTTATTGGTTTATAATCAATAATAGGTTCCTCTTTTTTTAGTTAGCGTTTTCATGTTCGATTTTTGTATCAATGCTAGTTTATTTTATGTTATACTTAAATTGGATTTTTATGTTTATAGGAGGATTATTATGAGAATTTCTATTGGTTGTGATCATTCAGCTTTAGAGCTTAAGAATGTTTTAGTTGATTATCTTAAGTCTAAGGGTCATATAGTTAATGATAGAGGTACATACACAAAGGATTCATGTGACTACACAGATTATGGTTACTATGTTGCAAAAGACATAAAAGATGGTAAGGCAGATAGAGGTATTGTTATTTGTTTTACAGGAATCGGTATGTCCATGATTGCAAATAAGGTAAAGGGTGTTAGATGTGCATTATGTGGATCTAAGGACGCTGCAGAATTAACAAGACAGCATAATGATTCAAATTGTCTTGCATTATCTGCAAAATATACTGGTTATGCATTAGCTAAGGAAATAGTTGATGTATGGCTTGAAACAGAATTTTCTTTTGGTGAAAGACATCAAAGAAGATTAGAAAAGATGAAGAATTACGAAGAAGAATTCTAGAAAGGTCTATCTAAATGAAACTAGGTGAATTAGGTAAGCTTTATTCGATTGGAACACAAGGTATTTTTTCATTAGTTGCATTTACAGGAGTTGGATTTTTAATCGGTTATAATATAGATAAAAATTCAGCTTGGCCTGCAATTTGCGCTATAATAGGCGCAATTATTGGTACAATATGCTTTGTATCATATTTACTATATTTCATAAAATTATTAGATGAAAGAAAAAAGCGAAAGAAAAAGGAAGAAACTAACAATGAAAATGACAAGAGAAATGTTAATTAATTTCATAATAGTTCCTATTACCCTTCTTTTAGTTTTAACCGTAACAATAATATTACTTGTTGCAACACCAAAAGATTTTAATCTATGGAGATATTATCTAATAGGTTCAATGTTAGGTTTAATGACACATGGTATGATGGTTAAGCAAAATGCTAGAATTAGAAGATTATCAAAGGCAGATCCTTTATTTTCTCCTAAGAAATCAGCTAGATTGTGGTTCATGCTAAGAATGTTTTTAGTAGCTTCGATATTATTAATATCAGCCTTACTAGCAAAATTCGTAGAAAACTCAGCTACTGATGTATTAGTATTAAAGCTTGTATTAGCGTTATGTGGATATATGACTTTAAAGGTTGTATTTATTGTAACAACAGTAGTATTCCTATTACGAGATAATAAGAATAACAATCCAGATTCTATGCAGGATAATTCTAAGATGGATCCAATTGAAATGGCATCTAAGCATAAAGCTCCAATAGAAGAGGATTTAAAGAAGGAAGGTGAAAACGAATGATATTTGACACATGCTTACTATTTAATGAGGTAGTTTCTGAAACAACAGATGTAACAACTACTGAAGTAAGCACTGGAAATAGCAATGTAATTTATAACCTTACCGCACCAGGGCCAATATTTTCTACATTGGTAATTACTGCATTTTTAGTAATTGCATTTATAATTATTTTCTTTTTCTTAAAGAAAGTAGATCCGTTAAAGAAAACCCCAATGTGGCTTGTACCTATGATGTGGCTTGTTGATTTAATTAATGGTTTAGTAAAAGAAAACATTGGAAAGAGATGGAAAGCATATGCTCCTTGGTTCCTAACCATCGCAGTATTCTTGTTTTTCTCAAATATTTCAGCTATATTCTTACTCGATAACCCAACAAGTTATTTAGTTGTTACATTTACTCTGGCTATGACATCATTTGTTATTATTCAGGGCTCAGGAATTATATCAAAAGGATTCGGTGGTTGGCTAAAGGGATTTTGTGATCCTATACCAGTAATGCTTCCTATGAATATTGTAAGTGAACTTGCATTCCCTGTATCACTTGCATTACGTTTATTCGGTAATATAACATCAGGCGCTGTTATATCTGGATTAATTAAAGGCGCCTTAGGCTATTATTCTATTATAGTAATGCCATTTATTAACATATTATTTGATTTGGCATTTGGTGTAATACAAGTAGTAGTATTTGTTATGTTAAGTGTTGTAAACACTTCTCAAAAAATTGATGATAGTGAAAAAATATATTAAAAATAAGGAGATAGAAAAAATATGAATTTCATGATGATTTTAACAAATTTATTAGTATTCCTTGAAACTACAGGAAATATTGAAAATGGTTTAAGAGGAATTGGTGCTGGTATCGCTGTATTAACAGGTTTCGGTTCTGGTATTGGTGAAGGTAGCGTTGCTGCACACGCAATGGATGCAATCGCACGTCAACCAGAAATGGCATCAAAGATTACTATGACAATGTTAATTGGTCAAGCTGTTGCTGAAACAACAGGTCTTTATGGTCTAGTTATTGCAATTCTATTAGTAATGTAATTTGTTTATATATTAAAGAAGGGAACTACATATTGTAGTAGTGTGAATATTTATGTTTTTAGATTTAGCATCTGCAATTGCAGAGATTAGCGCAAATATTGCAACACTTTTAGGCCCACTTAATGGATTTAGCTTTGAATGGAAGTATGGAATTGATGTTATAATTCAGCTTTCATCAACAATCATATTATTTTTAGTAATTCGTTTCTTATTCTGGAAGCCTATTACTAAAATGCTTGAATCAAGAAAAAAAGCAATTGATAAGGAATTAGCTGATGCTGAAGAAGCAAAGAAGAATGCATTCTTAGTAGAAAGCGAAGTACAAGAAGAATTAAGCAATGCTAAGGCTCAGGTTAAAGAAATGCTTCAAAAAGCTGAAAAAGAAGCTGGTAAGCGTGCTCAAGAAATAATTGAAGCTGCACAAAAAGAAGCTCAATTAAGAAGAACTAACCTAGAAAGCGAACTTGAACAAGAAAGAAAGAGCATGGAAGATGATATTAAGAAAGAAATTGTTGATATCGCATTCCAAGCTGCAGAAAAGATTGTAGGTAGAGAAGTTAACCGTGATAAATATTTCGATGTTGTTGATGAAATATTAAAGGGGGCTAACTAGTGGTTTCACAAGAATACGCAAAGGCATTATATGAATTAAGTGTTGAAGAAAAGTGTTTAGATGATACAAGAGAACAATTAAGAGTTGTATATAAGACAGCTTATAAAGATAGTGATTGTTATGAAGTTATGACTTCACCATTTATTTCAAAAGATGAAAAAAAGAAAATTATCACTAATGTTTTTAAGAAAATAATTTCAGAAACATTATTAAATTTTTTATATGTGCTTATTGACCACAATAGATTTAACTTATTAAGAGATATTAGAAAAGAATTTGATAAATTTATAAGAGAAGAAAATAAAATTTTAATAATACAAGTTAAATCAGTAAAACCACTTTCTGAAAAAGAAATTGATAATGTTAGAAAAGCTTTAAAGCACAAATATACAAAGTATACTCTAGAAATAGAGAATGTTATTGATGAAGATATCTTAGGAGGATTCCAAATTATAGTTGATGACGAAGTTATTGACTATACTTTGAAGTCTGGTCTACTAAGATTAAAAGAGTCTATATAGGAGGGATAATCGATGGCAAATATTAATTTATCAGAGATTTCAAAACTTATAAAAGAACAAATTAAGTCTTATAAGGATGATATTCAAACTGAAAATGTTGGCCGTGTTGTTGAGGTCGGAGATGGAATCGCAATCGTACACGGATTAAATAAAGCTATGTCATCAGAATTACTTGTATTCCCTAACAATGTTTATGGTATGGTACAAAACCTTGAAGAAGATCAAGTAGGTGTAATTTTACTTGGTGATTCAGTAAAGGTTAAGGAAGGCGACATTGTTAAATGTACAGGAAGAATTCTTGAGGTTCCTGTTGGAAATCAATTCTTAGGAAGAGTTGTTAATCCATTAGGACAGCCAATTGACGGACTTGGAACAATTAAGAGTGATGAGTTCCGCCCAATTGAAGTAAAAGCAACAGGAGTTATGGATCGTTCTCCAGTTAATGAACCATTACAAACTGGTATTAAGGTACTAGATGCATTAGTACCTATTGGAAAAGGTCAACGTGAATTAATCATTGGTGACCGTCAAACAGGTAAGACATCAATTGCAATTGATACAATTCTTAACCAAAAGGGTAAGGATGTAATTTGTGTATATGTTGCAATTGGTCAAAAGGAATCAACAGTATTAAATGTTTATGAAACATTAAAAGATCATGATGCAATGAAGTATTCAATTATTGTTTCAGCATCTGCATCAAATCCAGCACCTATGCTATATTTAGCACCATATAGTGGTGTTTCTATGGCTGAATATTTTATGTATCAAGGCAAGGATGTATTAATTGTTTATGATGATTTATCTAAGCACGCTGTTGCATACCGTGAAATGTCATTATTACTACATAGACCACCAGGAAGAGAAGCTTACCCAGGTGATGTATTCTATCTACATTCAAGATTACTTGAACGTGCAGCTAAGTTAAATAAGGAATTAGGCGGTGGATCAATTACTGCCTTACCTATTATTGAAACTCAAGCTGGTGATATTTCAGCATATATTCCAACAAATGTAATTTCAATTACAGATGGACAGATTTTCTTACAAGCTGATTATTTCTATAAGGGTATTAGACCAGCTATTAACGCAGGTTTATCAGTATCAAGAGTAGGTGGAGCTGCACAAACTAAGGCCGTTAAGAAGGTTTCAGGTACTCTAAGACTTGACTTAGCATCATACCACGAACTTGAATCATTTGCACAATTTGGTTCAGACCTTGATGCATCTACTAAGGCAAGACTTGAAAGAGGTAAGAGAACTGAAGAAGTTTTAAAACAAGGATTACATGAATCTTTAGCTATGGAAGAAGAAACTATGATTTTATATAGCCTAACTAAGGGCTTCTTAGATGATGTTAAGATTCAAGATATCCAAAGATTTGAGTCAAATCTAATATCTGACTTAAAATCTAATGATTTAGGAAAAGAAATTGCAGATGAATTACGTAATACTAAGGCATTACCTGATTCATCTAAATTAGATAATTATCTAAATGATTTTAAGAAGAGACTAATGTAGGAGGATTTCTTATGGCAAATTCACTACGTGAGGTAAAAGGAAGAATAAATTCTACTAAGTCTACTGCACAAATAACTAAGGCTATGTATATGGTTTCACAGTCTAAGGTTAAAATTGCAGAAAGAACATTTAAGTCTTATCAAGAATTCATGTCTAATGTCTCTACTATGGTGAAAAGAATATTAGGAAGTAATGAAGCTGATGCAAGAAATCCTTTATTAAAGCCTAGAGAGATTAAAAAGACTGCATATTTTATCATCACATCAGATCGTGGTCTTGCAGGTGCCTATAATTCATCAGTTGAAAAGGAACTTGAAAGATTAGTTAAGGAATGTAATGGTGAATGTATTTGTGGCGCAATAGGACGTCAGGGATATAATTTTATCAAAAGAAAAGGATATAAAACAATAAATGATGATATAGTTTATTCAAGAGATGATGTTATGTTTGTTGATATAGCACCTCTTGCAAGAAAATTTATTAATTTATATCTAAATGGTGAAATTGATAAGCTAGTAGTAATTTATAATCATTATGTAAATACTTTAACTCAAGAAGTCACATTACAACAAGTATTACCAATAGAAGAGAATTCTATAAAAACAGATACAAATATTGATAATAATGTTGTATATACTTATGAGTCTGGTGTTACAAGAACAATGGATTTAATATTACCTATGTATGTTGAGGATTTAATTTATTCTCAAATTCTTGATGCAAAAACATCAGAGCATGCATCAAGAATGAATTCAATGCGTAACGCAACAGATAACGCAGATGAGGTAATAGGAAAATTACAGTTATTATATAATAGAGCCCGTCAAAGTGTTGTTACAACAGAATTAATTGATATTATTGGCGGAGCAAATGCGATAGGAGGCGACAAATAATGTTTGGTAAGATTATCGAAGTAAAAGGACCAGTTATTGATGTAATCTTTGAAGATGGACTTCCACAAATTAACGAAGCATTAAAGGTTAATGTTCCTAAAGAAGAAAATAACGGGTTTGCTATTAATCTAACATTAGAGGTTGCTCTTCATGTTGGTGGCGGTAAGGTACGCTGCATTGCAATGGATTCTACTGATGGTTTAGTAAGAGGAATGAAAGTAGAGGCAACAGGTGCTCCTATTTCAGTTCCTGTAGGAAAAGAAACATTAGGTAGAGTATTTAATGTTTTAGGTGATCCTATTGATGGTAAGGGTGAAATTAAAGATGTTAAAAGAATGCCTATCCATAAGGATGCACCAAAACTAGAAGAGCTATCACCAAACGTTGAAATTTTTGAAACTGGTATTAAGGTAATCGACCTTTTAGCACCATATATTAAAGGTGGTAAAATCGGTTTATTCGGTGGTGCCGGTGTAGGAAAAACAGTTTTAATTCAAGAATTAATCCATAATGTTGCACAAGAACATGATGGTATTTCAGTATTCACAGGTGTAGGTGAACGTACACGTGAAGGTAACGATTTATATAAGGAAATGACTGAATCAGGAGTTATTTCTAAGACAGCCATGGTATTCGGACAAATGAACGAACCACCAGGAGCTCGTATGAGAGTTGCATTAACAGGTTTAACAATGGCAGAAAACTTCCGTGATAGTGAACATCAAGATGTATTATTATTCATTGATAATATTTATCGTTTCACTCAGGCAGGTTCTGAAGTTTCAGCACTTTTAGGACGTATGCCATCAGCAGTTGGTTACCAACCAACACTTGCTACAGAAATGGGTAAGCTACAGGAAAGAATTACATCAACAAAGAATGGATCAATTACATCTATTCAAGCTGTATATGTTCCTGCAGATGACTATACTGACCCAGCTCCAGCAACAACATTTACACACCTAGATGCAACAACTAACCTTTCAAGAAAGTTAACATCAGAAGGTATTTATCCAGCTGTTGACCCACTTGCATCAACATCTCGTGCTTTAACACCTGAAATTGTTGGTAAGGAACATTATGAGGTTGCAAGAAGAGTTCAACAAATTATTCAAAGATATAACGAATTACTAGATATTATTGCAATCTTAGGTATGGATGAATTATCAGAAGAAGATAAGCTTGTTGTTACACGTGCAAGACGTGTTAAGCTTTTCTTATCACAAAATATGTTCATCGGTGGACAATTTACAGGCGTACCTGGTTCTTATGTACCAGTATCAGAAACTGTAAGAGGATTTAAAGAAATACTTGATGGTATGCATGATGACTTACCAGAAGAAGCCTTCCGTTTAGTTGGTACTATTGATGATGCTATAGAAAAGGCAAAGGCACTTACTAAGTAATGAGAGTTGTTGTCGCAACGCATCAAGGATATCAATTTAATGATGAGGTTGATTATGTATTAGTTCATGATAATGTTAAAGGTGAATTTACAATCATGAAAAACCACATCCCTGTTGTATCTGTGATGGATGAGGGCTACTTAAAGGTAGTAAGAGGTGATGATATATTCTATGTTGTTGTTGTTTCAGGAATACTTCAATTCCAAAATAACTACTGTAGTGTATTAGTACAAGAAGCTCACTTAGGTAGAACTCCAGAATCTGCAAAGGAGCACTTACTTGCTGTTCGTAAAGATAGACTTGAAAAGAACAGAAAGGAATCTGCTGACTTTACTCAAAAAGAAAAAGATTTAGCAAAGAACATCAAGAAATCAGGAGCCGGAAGAATATAAAAATAAAAATGCCATAGAAATATGGCATTTTATTAATAAAGGAGAAATTATAAATGTTTTTAGAAACTTTTAATCCAGTTTGGATAATATTATTATGCTTATTTGTAGTATTCTTTTTAATATCATATTACGTCATTACTGCAACAAATTTAGAACGCTTATTTAAACAAGGTCATATAGTAGAAATAAAAACAGCTTATATTATAGTTGCATTTATTACCGCAACCTTATTAACATTTGGTGTAAAACTATTAGTTGAACTAATCTTAAACTATATACCTTAATCTATTGGGATTTCCACTTGGAAATCCCCTATTTTTTTGATTTCTTTAGTAATATGCATTTCCTCTAGGGTTTCGCAAAAAGAATCAAAACTAACGCCATCTAAGCCTACTCTTAGTATGACATAATCTAAAAACTTTTGATCAATTATATTAACATTAGGCATTTTTATAATCTGATTATATCCTTTATAATCAGTTTGTATTAAAATCTCTTCTAAATTCTTTTTAACATAAAACTTACACTTACCTAACGCTTCATGTACAGAAGAAGAATATGCATGAATAAGTCCTGATGCTCCAAGTAATGTACCACCAAAATATCTTGTTACAATAACTAAAATATTTGTAACCTCATATTTCTTTAAAGCTTCCATCATAGGATAACCTGCAGTTTTTTGTGGTTCACCATCATCACTTGATTTCATAATCTCCATATTATCACCAATTATATAAGCATAACAATTATGTCTTGCGTCATAATATTTTTTTCTTACAGAAGTTAAAATATTTAAAACCTCATCTGTATTATTAACTCTATATACTTGGCATATGAATTTAGATTTTTTAATTTCTATTAAGTTTTCTAAATAATCCTTAATATATCTCATATAAAAACCTCAAGATTATTATAAATTATTTAACCCTAATATTAAAGTAATAACAAAAAATATCAAAAAATGATATAATTTAATAGGGTGCTATAATGACTAATTTAGATAAAGGCTTGAAGCTAATTGAAAAAATTAATAATTTAGGTTATAAGGCATATATAGTTGGTGGTGCAGTACGTGACCATATATTAGGATATGACCCAATAGATATAGATATAACAACATCTATGCCAATAGATGAAATAAAAAATAATTTTAAAACATCTAATTCTAAAAACCCATATCTTTCTATAAAAGTAGAATACCTAGATTTATTATTTGAAGTAACTGAATTTAGAACAGATATAGAATATAAGGATCATAGACACCCATCTGTTAAATTAGTTGATTCTTTAGAAGAAGACTTAAAAAGAAGAGATTTCTCAATAAATTCAATTGCCCTAGATAAAGATAAAAATATAATAGATAAATATAATGGAATAAATGATATAAATAATAAAATAATAAGAATTACTGGAGATAAAGATAAAAGATTTAAAGAAGATTCATTAAGAATATTAAGAGCTTTATATTTCTCATCAAAGCTTGGCTTTGATATAGAAATTGATACATTAAATTCTATGATTAATAATAAAAATCTTTTAAAAGATTTATCTAATGAACGCTTATTTGAATATTATAAAAAGATATTATATGAACCATATAATAATGGTTTAATAATATTAAATAAATATGATATATTTAGTGATATAAGTGATTATAAGTATTTTATTAATATAAGTGATAAAGCTTTAACTGTAGAAGAAAATATGCTTCTTTATTATGTTAAAACTAAAAATATGCCACCATTTACATATAAAAGCATATTAGTAGATATTAAAAATATTGAATCCTTATATCAAAATAATTTTAATAATTATTATTTATATAAGAATAAATATTTATTAGATAAATATAAAAATCTATTTATATATTTAGATTTATATGATAATTTAATCTTTAAAATTATTAATATGCCTATATCAAATGATACTGAGCTTAAGGTATCTAAAAAAGAGATATCTAATTATTTTAAAGGAAAAGATATAAGCATAAAAATAGAAGAGGTTTTATATTTAATTTTAAATAATAAATTAAAAAACGAAAGAAGCGAAATATTAACCTATTTAGGAGTTGATACACTAGAGCCGCACACTCGTTAATTGATTTACGAGTTAGGCTTCATTTTTGAGAAAAATTAATAAAAAATATAAAATAATATTGCATATGTCAGTTATTTTTCTCAAAGTATATACTAAAGTATATAACATCTTTTTTTTAGTATGCTTATGTCAATAATTATGCTATAATATTAGTAGAGGTATTCACATTATGAAACATGGTAGAGGATATGTATATGATTTATATTACCATATTGTTTGGTGTGTGAAATATAGACACATAATATTAAAGAATATATTATAAAACAAGGAAATGAAGATTTGAAGAAGGGATAATATGAGTGTTGTTAGCTACAATGTTGAAGTT
>CACZRY010000031.1 GCA_902783745.1 uncultured Erysipelotrichaceae bacterium | reverse complement strand
GGTATGCATTATGTTGCAGGTATTGGATTTGCGTTTATAAGCGAATTCTTACTTGAAGGCAATACAAGTGGAAGAACTGCATCAATTGGTGATGTAATGCTTGATTCAGGAGGCTTTATATCTGTATCTAGTATTTTAGTAATAGTATATTTAATAATTTATTTTGTTAAAAAGAAAAGAGAAAATAATGATATTCAAGTCAAGTAAGAATAGATTCTTAATATACACTAATGAACTACCTGTTAAAAATAATCCTTTATACATTAAGAATAAAGAATATATATTTAATGATGATGGTACATTAGAATTAGAATTAAAGCCAAATACTTATACTATTACTACTATGCAAAAAGAATTAGTGTATTCATTTACTGATTCAAACCAAGTATATTTTATCTATAAAGAAGATAATGATTGTCATTATAATTTACTAATAAAAGATATTTCTTATGATGAATTTGAAAAAATAAAGAATAAAAGAAGATAATCCTTAACTAAAGTTAAGGGTTTTCTTTATTTTTTGAAAATTATATTATATAATTAAAATATCTTTTGAGGTGCTTTTATGATACTATTTTTAAAGCCCTATTTTGAATTGAAACCATGGGCAGGAGACGAACTTAATAAAATTTATGAATGTCCTAATGGTACAGGTGAGGCTTGGATTGTATCTGGATATAATAAAAAGTCATCAATTATTACTAATGGCATTTATAAGGGTAGGAGCTTAAGATGGTTATATTTAAATCATCCAGAGCTTTTTGGATATCCCGAAGAAAAAGAATTTCCTTTATTATTAAAGATAATATCTGCAGGAGATGATTTATCTATTCAGGTACATCCAAATGATGATTATGCCCTAAAAACTAAAAATCAACTTGGTAAATTTGAATGCTGGTATTTTTTAGATGAGAATAAAGCAACTGATGCGATATTAGGCGTTAATGTTAAAAACGCAATGGAATTAAAAACTGTATTAGAACAAGGCACATTAGAAAATTATTTAATAAGAAAACCAATTACTAATGGAGATTTAGCAGTAATTAATCCAGGAAGAGTACATGCGTTAACTAAAGGTTCATTTATATTAGAAGCACAAGAATCAAGTGATATAACATATAGATTATATGATTATAATAGATTACCTAAAAGAGAATTACATATAAAGGATTCTTTAAATGTAATTGATTATGATAACGATAGAAAAATAATTTATCCATTTAAAGATAAGGCAGCATATAAGGATTCACATTTTGATATTATAAAGCTTGAAATAGGTAAGCATCTAACATATACTCCAGATACTTACTTAATTTGTTATGTATTAGATGGAAACGGAATCCTAAATGGAAAATATGAAGTTAAAAAGGGAGATCCTTTTATAGTAACAAAGGATGAAAAAGCAACCCTTGATGGTAACGCAAAGGTTATTGCGATAGTACCAAAGAAGAAAGGAAAGGAAAGACTTAAGATGAGAAAAGTTGCATTAATAACTGGTGTAATATCTCAAGATGGATATTATCTATCTGATTTATTATTATCTAAAGATTATGAAGTACATGGCTTAATTCAAACAAGAAGTCAAATGTATTCACCAATTATTAAAGAGCTTGAGGCAAGAGGTAATTTCTTTATTCATTGTGCAGATATGACTGATACATCTTCACTTAATAGAGTATTTGAACTTGTAAATCCAGATGAAATATATCACCTAGCTAAACAAAGTCATGTTGATTTATCATTTGAAATGCCTGAATATACAACAGAGGTTAACGCAATAGGTACATTAAGATTACTTGATGCGATAAGAAATAGTGAAATAAGAACAAAGCTTTTCAATATGTCAAGTCCATACCTATTCTCAGGAGATAGATATCCTCAAACAGATGAAACTAGATTTGAGCCTAAATCTCCATTCGCTGTCGCAGAAGAATATGCATATAGAATTGTTAATACATATAGAGAATGCTATAACATTTATGCAGTAAATGGTATATGTTATAACCATGAATCTAAATATAGAAATGATACTTATGTATCTCAAAAAATTATTAACGCTGTTAAAAGAGTTAAAAACGGAGAAGATTTTATATTAGAACTTGGAAATCTTAATGCCTCAAGAGAATGGGGACATGCAAAAGATTACGCAAAGGCAATGTGGTTAGCACTACAGCTTAAAGAACCTACTGATTTTATCATTTCTACAGGTAAAGCCTATACTGTTAGGGATTTTGTTATAAAAGCTTATAAAAAGGCAAATATCGACCTTGTATTTGAAGGTACGGGATTAAATGAGGTTGGTATTGATGTTAATACCGGTAAAGTATTAGTTAAAATCAATAAAGATTACCTTCGTCCTAATGATGCAAAGGTATTAGTTTCATCATCAACTAAGTTTAAAGATGAAACTGGTTTCGAATTTGAACATGATATAGATTCATTAATTGATTCAATGATGGGAGAATAATTATGTTAACATTTTTAATAATGGCTGGTGGTAGTGGAGAAAGATTTTGGCCACTATC
>CACZRY010000030.1 GCA_902783745.1 uncultured Erysipelotrichaceae bacterium | reverse complement strand
GAAATTACATAATCACATGCAATATCTTCATACTTGCCAGTACCAACAGGTCTTCTTCTTCCTGATTCATCAGGTTCACCTAATTCCATGATTTCACACTTAACACCGCAAACCTTGCCATCCTTACCATATACTTCAACAGGATTTGTTAAGAACTTCATGATAACTCCATCATCCTCAGCTTGCTTCATTTCAATGTTAGTACAAGGAGCTTCTTCTCTACTACGACGGTATGCAATAATAGTATTTTTTGCACCACATCTTACTGCAACTCTTGCACCATCCATTGCAACATTACCAGCACCTACAACAATTGCAGTACCAGATAGTTTTGGACGATTGTTTGTAATACCAAGCTTTTCATCAAAATTATATTGTCTTAAGAAATCTAATGCATTTAATACACCATCTAAGTCATCACCAGGAATACCTAAATGTCTAACCTTTGTTAAACCAAATGCTAGATAAACATAATCATATTTAGTAGCTAAATCTAAGAAATCAGATTCTTTAAGATCCTTACCATAAATAAAATTACCACCTAAATCAATAACTGGTTGAGTTTGCTTTGCAATTGCATCCATCTTGAATCTGAAAGATGGAATACCAAATGCCATAACTCCTCCACCAAAGTTTTCACGTTCGTAAATATCAACCTTTACACCGTGTCCTAATAATTCCTTTGCTGCTGCAAGACCAGCTGGACCTGCACCAATGATTGCAACTTTAATATCTGCCATTTTTTTATCCTCTTTTCTAATCTCTCTAGTTTATTTTTTATAAGCATTATTAATTAAATAGCTGTCACATAAAGCAATTGCTAATGCTGCTTCACAAACAACCATTGCACGTAAAATAATTGCGGCATCATGTCTACCTTCAATAACAAGGCTTGATACCTTCTTTTCACGGAAGTTATATGTTTCTTGTGGAACACCAATTGATGCTGTTGGTTTAACAAAAACCTTAACCTCAATTGGATTACCATTAGAAATACCACCACAAATACCACCAGCATTATTAGTATTTGTTTTTCCGTCTTCATCAATAATTTGATCATTAAATTGGCTTCCTTTTAAACCAACGCCATCAAATCCTAAACCAAATTCAATTCCTTTAACTCCACCTATTGAAAACATAATATGTGAAATAGTTGATTCAAGAGAATCAAAATAAGGTTCACCTAATCCTTGCATAACTCCTGTTGCTTTAATATCAATTATACCACCAACAGAATCTTTATTCTTAACTGCATCAATTAAGATATCTTGGAATTTTTGTGGATTTGTTTCACCACATAAATTACAAATCTTTGTTTCAAAAGAAACACCCTTTAACATCTTTTTTGCAATAACACCTGCAGAAACTAAACCTAATGTAATTCTTCCTGAGAAATGTCCTCCACCTCTATAATCATTATATCCATTATATTTTACATGAGCTGTATAATCAGCATGTGAAGGACGAGGTTGATTAACTAGATTAGTATAATCTTTACTTCTTGTGTTATTATTAGTGAATCTTAATAATATAGGGGCTCCTGTAGTATATCCATTAAAAACACCAGATTCAATTAATACTTGATCAGCTTCAATTCTTGGTGTTGTACCAAGACCACCTGATTTTCTTCTTTGTAGGTCTGATGTAAAATCTTCTTCCTTTAAAGGAATACCTGGCTTTACTCCATCAACAACAATACCTACTGCATCTCCGTGAGATTCACCAAATATACTTACTTGAAATAATCTACCGAAATGATTCATATTATCGCCTCAATTCTTTTTAATAATTCACTAATTTCTAAATTATACTTTCTTTCATGCCAAATCTCTTCAGCCTTAATAGCTTGACCTATAAGCATATATAAACCATCCATATTTGAAGAAGCATATTTTAAAAGTTTAGTTTGTCTTGGGTTAAATATAATATCTAAAACATTTTTTGTCTTAGATGCCATATTTTTATCTAATGGTGATGCATCTATATTTGGATACATTCCTAATGGAGTAGTATTAACAATAATATCATCACTTAATATATTTAACTCATCATAAGATATTGTATTAGAATCCTTAGGATTTCTTGATACAAATGTAACCTTACCACCTAAATCAGATAATGCTTTAGATACTGCAAGTGATGCACCGCCTGTGCCTAAAACATAGCATCTTCTTCCTTTAGGATTTATATTAAAATATAGTAATTCATTATAGAAGCCATAATAATCTGTATTATAGCCTATAACCTTACCATCCTTATATGCAATAGTATTTACAGCACCAATAGCTTTTGCCTCATCTGATATTTCATCAAGATATTGCATTACTTCCTTTTTATATGGAATAGTAACATTATATCCACTATAAATGCCAAGTCTTAAATCATTTATTGCATTCTTTAATTCTTCTTTTTTTAATTCCTTCAATTCATATGATGCATCTATTTTTAAATCTTTAAAAATTTCAGTATGAATTTGTGGAGAATAGCTATGAGATAGCTTTTCTCCTAATAATGCAAACTTCATATTACTTATTATCCTTAAGCTTTTTTAATAAATCTTCTTGATACATCTTAGATGCTTTTAAAACTCCATCGAAGAAAACATTATAATATTTTTCTAATACCTTATTAGAAAGCTCATCTAAGTTTTCTTTTCTTAATGCATCCTCTCTTGATGAATCTAGGATGGGAAGATTATTTTCTATTTTATATTCAGCAACCATTTGAGCTGCAGCCATTCTTTTAAGGAATAATGAAATCATTTCCTTATCAACTTGATTGATTGTTTCTCTAGCTTCTTCAATTTTATTTTTCATAGCTAATTATACCTCCAAGTGATTCATATACATCCCAGAATGTAGGATATGATTTAGATACACATTCAGCACCTAAAATCTTAATATCTCCATCTGATTTTAAAGCTGCCATTGCAAGAGCCATTGCAACTCTATGATCGTTATGAGCATCAACAACTCCACCCTTAATTCTTGAAACACCATTAAATATTAATTCTGTTTTAGTTTCATCTACATTCATTCCAAGCTTGTTTAATTCTTCTTTTACACATGTGATTCTATCGCATTCTTTAATACGTAATCTTTCTGCGTTAATAAGCTTAGAATTACCTTTTGTTAATCCTGCAAGTACTGATAATGCAGGTCCTAAGTCAGGAGATTGACCTAAATCTATTATAGCATTCTTTTGAGTATTTAATGTAGCTTTTAAGCTATCATCAACAAATTCAATATTGCCACCAAATTCTTCAATATCAGATAAAATCTTTTTATCTCCTTGATAAGAATCCTTACTCATTGCCTTTAATGTAATATCAGCACCAAGCATATCTGCAACTAAGAAGAATGCGCTTTGTGAATAATCTCCTTCAATAACATAATCAAATGGTAAATATTTCTGATTTCCCTTAATTATAAATTCTTTATAGTTATTATTAATTATCTCAATACCAAAATTAGATAGCATATCTAATGTTAGGTCTATATAACCCTTAGATTCCATTTCAGTAGTAATAATAATTTTAGAATCATTATCTAATAAAGGTAGCGCATATAAAAGTCCTGTAATAAATTGACTTGATATATCTCCTCTTATATTAAATACACCAGGCTTAAGACCACCTTTAACCTCAAGAGGTAAATAAGATTCTTTTTCGTGCTTATAATCTATTCCTTGCATATCAAATATTTCAAAGAATATATCTAAAGGTCTTTTTACTAAATTATTTTTACCAATAAATTTTATTGGTTCTTTAGATACTAATGCGATAGGAATCATAAATCTAATTGTAGAACCTGATTCATTTGCGTCAATTAAATCAATTGCTCTTCTAACTCCACCTGTACCTATAACCTCAATTGCATCATCAAAAACATTTACTGTTGCACCAATAGCTCTTACTGCATCAATTGTTGCTAAAATGTCTTTAGAAAACATAACATTTGAAATTGTAGATTTGCCTTGTGCTAAGGCAGCACCAATAATTGCTCTATGAGATAAGCTTTTAGATGGTGGAATAACAACAGTACCTTGTAATTTATTAGGCTTTATTGTAACATTCATTGTTTTATTTTCTCCTTAATATCTTTTTCGCTTATCTTATAAATTACACATTCGCCAAGCTTAGTTAAAAAAATAAAATTAACAACACCTGCTAAATTCTTCTTGTCATTTAAAACATCAGCTAAATAATCATTATAATCATATTCAGTAACAGGTAATTCATATAGCTTTAAAATATCTAAAATAGGCTTATAACACTCTTCTTTTGTAACACCTAAATCAATTCCCATCTTAATAGCCATAAGCATACCTATCGCAACAGCCTCACCATGCTTATATCCATATTTTAATTCTATCGCATGACCAAATGTATGACCAAAATTCAATGTCATTCTTAAGCCTTGATCAAATGGGTCAATTTCAACTACTTTTCTTTTAACCATTAATGATTCTGCAATAATATTCTCATCAATTCTTGGCTTATCATATAATAAGTCTAAAAGCTTTTTATTGCCTATTGCACCATGCTTAATTAATTCACCCATACCATTATTAAATTCTCTTTTAGGAAGTGAATTTAATGTTAATGGGTCAATTAATACCATTAAAGGTTGCTTAAATGCACCTAAAATATTCTTTCTTCCATAAAAATCTATACCAGTCTTACCACCAATAGATGAATCCATTTGTGATAATAAAGATGTAGGTACATTAATATATGGAATACCTCTATATAATGATGATGCAACAAAGCCTGTTAAATCTCCAATTACACCACCACCAAGGCCTAATAATAATTCATTTCTTCTAATATTCTTTTCTAATAATTCTTCACATACCTTAATGTATGTTTCAATTGATTTAGATTGCTCACCATGTGCCACAACAACATAATCAATTTCGTAATCATTCTTTAATGAATTAATAACCTTATCTAAATATAAATCCTTAACTGTATCATCAGTTACAATATATATTTTTTTATTTTTATAAACTTCCTTAATATAAAAAGAAAGACGTGATAGTATGTCATCTTCAATTAATATTTTATAGGAATTTTGCCCTAAATTAATATCTAAAGTTCTCATATAATCACATCTCTTTCCTTATTTTAGTTGATGATAAAAATAATTCTTTTAATTTTTTATCATCATTATTTTCTAACGCATTCTTCATTTTATGCATTTCATTAATAAATATATTTATCTCTTCTAATAAATAATCTCTATTTTCAATAAAAATCTCACTCCATAAGCTTTCATTGATATTTGCAATTCTTGTCATTTCTAAAAAACTTCTTCCTGCAAAATCAATTAGCTTAGGATCTCTATTAGAATTCATAAGTGATACTGCAACAGCGTGAGTCAAATCTGAAGTATAAGCAATCATTTGATCATGCTTTTTATAATCACATATAGAAACATTCATTTCTAAATCAATTCCAATTTGCTTTATCATATCAATTGCTCTTGTTGGGGCATTATCTTCTACTGTTGTAATAATAAAATTCTTACCCTTAAATGAGAATGAATTATAATTTTCAATTCCATTTTTTTCACTACCACTCATAGGATGATGAGCTAAATAATAGGCAGGCTTAGATATATTTGTAGCTTCTAAAATATATTTAGATTTAACACCACAAACATCAGTAATAACCTGATTAGAATTAAATAAATCTTTATACTTATTTAAAAAATCTATTATCGCCTTAGGGAAAATAGATAAAATAATTAAATCAGATTTAAGAATATAATTCTTAGGATCAACTGAACCATCAATTATGAAATTTTTATTTTTTGCATAGTTTATTGCATTAATATCTAAATCTGTACCATAAACATTATGATACTTAGATAATATGCTTGCATATGCGCCTCCTATGAGGCCTAATCCTACAATTAATATATTCATATAAATCAAATGTTTCTCCGTTAAACATTTCATATTAGCACTAAAATCCTGAATATCATTCAGGAAAGCCGATATGTATTGATATTTTAACACAAATAGAGCTTCGTTTCAATAAAATTATACGTTACATCTTAGATAAGTAAGCAATACCTAACCCATTCTTAATTTCAAGCTGTATTCTTGGAGCTAAAGCTATTTCTTTTATGCTTTTTAATTTTGGATAAATAGACTTTATCATATCTCTTAAATAATTAAGATATGCAGTATTTTTAGTTGAATATAATAAGACAGGCTGAATGTTTAAACCTTCTGTTTTTTCGAAAAAAGATCTTATAAACGCTTTAAATGGATTTGCATCTTTATCTCTTTTTTTAGACGATTTACCAATCATAACAAATTGATGATTGCTCCATATATATGATTCTCCTGCACTTTTAGTATTTAATATAGAAGAATCAAATGGAGATATAAGCTCAGCTTCAGTTTCTTTAAATATTCTAATACCACCAATAGATTCTAAAGACATATTATCTAGCATCTCAATTACCTTTTTCATAGGTACTTGATTTTTTAAAGATTTATCTGCTTCTATTACCATTAAGGCAAGCAAGAAAGATGCTACATTAGATTTATATATAACTATATTATCATCACTATATTGTTCTTTTAATTTATTTAAATCATCTTCCATATCATATTCATATGGGGATAATATAAATAAATAATCTGTATAGCCTTGAGCTTTTGTTTGTTTATATAAATTATCTATATATTCAAAGTTTTGATGAGAAATCTTAATTAATGAAGAATCATCATATTTTATTCTATTACAAAATGATTCAGGTGACATTTGCTTAGTATCTTCATATATTTCACCATCAATTGTTATAATATCTGGAATTATAGTAATAGAATATGAATGTGTTGCTTGATCTATTGATGTTGATGATGAAACAAATATTTTAGTCTTCATAAATATCACCCCTAACATGATAGATTATAGCATATAAAAAAGGTAAAATAAAAATATTTTACCTTATTAATACTATTTTAAATTGCTTTTGTAAAAATCATATCTTTCTTTATCAAATGATATATTATCATATGTAAATGAATCTATGACATGAGTTTTAGTAGTTGTCTTAAAAAATACTTCTACTTTATATACTTCATTATATTCTGCCTTTAATACTCTATAGCTATTATCAATTGTAAAATCAATATGAATACTTTGAAATTCAGGTATTATTGTAGATGATGAATTATATAATATTTCATATCTATACCAATATGGTGCATAATTTGAATTAGGATTTAAATCCATAGATATTGTATAGGTATCATCTTGATTTTTTACCATTGTTGGTTCATTTAAATAAGTATCCTTTGAAACTATATATCCAGTAAGCTGGAATGGCATCCAACCAAACATTTTAAGATATTCTTCTTTACTATATTCTTTAGGTTTTTCTTTAGAAAAAACAGCTGTTGCATCTTCATCATTAATTGATGAAGATTTAGATATTAATACTCTTTGATCTTTTGAAAAGAATTTTTCTTCTGCTATTTTCTTAAAGCTTGATGTTGATACTGTTGTAATAATTGCTTCATTATCTATAACAGTTCTTTTAGCATTTACCTTTTGTGTTACAAAGCTTGCCTTAGATTCACCTGTTGTTGAAATTGCAAAATTAATATTTTCCATTCTCCACATTGCATATGCCATAGCATCACTTGCAGAATAATTAGTAGGTAGTTTTACATCACTTGTTATTTCTTTTTTATCAGTTTCATAAATAGGTGGTGTTTCATCTTCTATTTTTGCAATTGGCTTATTCATATTAACTAATACTATAATACCAACTATAATTGCAGTAAGTAATATTAATCCAAATATAGAAGACATTATAATAATTATGATTTTCTTTTTAGTCATATTAACACCACCTTATTAATTATATAAGAAATGGGGCCAAAGGCCCCAATATATCTTAATAATTAATTTGATTTTACTTTAAGCCAGCAACTCTTACAGTGTCACGAGCAATCATAACTTCTTCATTTGTTGGAACAATCCAAACCTGAATCTTAGAATCAGGAGTTGAGATAATTCTTTCATCTGAGAAAGTATCGTTTAGCTTTTCATCAAGCTTAACACCAAATGGTGCTAATCTATCGATGATATTCTTTCTTAAATGCTTTAAGTTTTCACCCATACCAGCAGTGAAGCAGATAGCATCAACCTTACCATCTAAGTATAACCAGTAAGATGCAATATAATCACAGATTCTCTTAGCTTGAACATCGAATGTAAGCTTGCATCTATGATCTCCTTCGTTCATACCAGCTGTAACATCACGAGCATCATTTGAACGACCAGACATACCAAGGTATCCTGACTTCTTATTTAAAATATTAACTACTTCTTCAGCAGTCTTTCCTTCCTTCTTGCAGATATAAGAAACTACTGTTGGGTCAACATTACCAGAACGAGTTCCCATAGGAATACCTTCTAATGGTGTTAAACCCATTGATGTATCAACGCACTTTCCGCCCTTAACTGCAGAAATAGATGCACCATTACCTAAGTGGCAAACGATTGTGTTTGTTTTTTCTAATGGCTTATTAATTAATTGTGCAATTCTTTGAGAAACATACTTGTGTGAAGTACCATGAGCACCATACTTACGAATGCCATACTTTTCATACCATTCATATGGTGTAGCATACATATATGCTTCTTCAGGCATAGTTTGATGGAATACTGTATCAAATACTACAACCTCAGGTACGCTTGGTAATGCATTATAGAATGCCTTAATACCAATGATATGAGCTGGGTTATGTAATGGAGCAAGGTCAGCTAATTCAGCGATTTTCTTTACAACTGTACCATTAGGACCATCAACTAAAGTTGAATCCTTAAAATATTCTCCACCTTGAACGATACGGTGACCAACACCAGAAATTTCGTCTAAGCTCTTTAAGATTCCCTTGTCAATTAATGCATCAAGAATTAATTGAACACCTTCTTTATGTGTAGGAATAACTGGATTAGTTTCTTCCTTCTTACCATTGTACTTTAATGTTACGATGCCGTTTAAAGGCTTACCAGAACCATCTACAGAACCGATCTTTTCAACAACACCTGAAGCAATAAGTTTTTCTTCTGGCATCTCAAGTAATTGGAACTTAATTGATGAGCTACCAGCATTAACTGCCATAATTTTCATTTCGTTTAATCTCCTTAATTATTTAATCTTCATTTTTATTTTTTTCAAACCACATTTCAACCTGTCTTAAGACATTTCCAAATGCATTTGCATCTGTGAAATTTGGTAGTTTGACCATAAAGCATGGATTATCTATCTTACGTTTTTGCAAGGCTAAGATAATCTTTGGCTTCCCAGTTTTAAACATTTCATTTGGAAGCTCTACTAAACCAACAATAGACATATCACTTAATAAATCATTTTTAAATGATTGATTAGAATCATAATTAAAAAAATCATTTTCTAATATAGCTATTAAGCACCCATTATCAGAAACTAATTTTTTTACATGCGATAATGCCTTATATGGAAAATATTCTTTTCCATCATATTCCTTATGTGGCATATCTAATACTACTGCATCAAATCCAATTTGATCATAAGAAAACATATCTTCTAGATATATTTCAGTTTGAGTATCTAATATATCTGCAGTAAGCTTAGTCAATCTTGCCATTTCTTGATCATTATCTACTGCGAATAAATTCATATCCTTTTCTAGATAATTAGATATAGTAAATAACAAATTACCTGTACCACACATTGGGTCTAAAATATTGATTTCTTTTTTATTTACCATTTTAGAAATAAGATATGCAATAAATATACCTAAAGTATCAGGTGTAGTATAACCATTAGGAATTCCCATTTCCTTAAATCCTAATAATATAACTGACTGCATTGCCTTTCTTATATCTTCTTTAGTAAAATCAATACCTTCTAATTTATGATAACAATTTGTAAGCTTTTCTTCAGTTTCTTCTTCAACATCTTGTAATATTGTTTGTTCAAGCATATTATTAATTGTCATTTCTAACAAATCAAAATATGGCTTATGAAATTCTTCAAATAGAATTTCATTAGATTCAGTAATGACGTCATAGAATAACTCAAGATTAACGAGTTTAACATCTTGCATAAATTATCACCTTTGTTATTATACCAAAATTAAAAATTTATGTAAACAAATATTAAACTATTTGAATTCACTTATTTTATTTAGAAGCTCATAAACGTTATCAGCAATAGGAAGCATAAATTCCTTTAATATAGATTTATCTCTATATCCATATGATACTAATATACCTTTAATATTAGCATTAATTATAGT
>CACZRY010000029.1 GCA_902783745.1 uncultured Erysipelotrichaceae bacterium | reverse complement strand
CCGCTTTTAAAACGGGTGGCTCTATTCCCATGAATAGGTGGCTCTATTCGTGCGTATCGGTGGCTCTATAACTGCGAATTGCTGGCGCTATTCAGGTGGAATATTTATTAATCTTAATATCACTAGATACTATTGCGTCAAAAGGACATACTAACATACATAAATGACATCCTTGGCATTTATTAGGATCTAGGATTGGCTTATTATCTTTAAGAGATATTGCGTTATGTCCACCATCTCTACAGCTTATATAACATCTACCGCATAACCTACATTTATCTCTTAAAAATTTAGGTAATATTTTAATATCGCGTTCTCTATCTACTACATCTACTAAATTTTTAATGTTTATACCATATATATCATCTAAAGTTTTATTATATGTTCCTAAATAAAGCTTTAAGCCTTCTATTAAATCTTCTATTATCTCATAACCATATTCCATAATTGATGTTGTTAATTGCAATGACTTACAACCAAGTGACATAAACATTAACGCATCCATATATGTATATATTCCACCCATACCAGATATATAAAGATTAGATAATTCTTTATTAGTTGAAATCTCAGATATGAATTTTAACGCAATAGGCTTTACTGCAGCTCCAGAAAGGCCACCTATTGAAAATATAGTATCCTTATCTTTTTCAATTAAATCGTTAATACAATCAAATTCAGTTATAGATTTAATTGTATTAATAAGTGAAACTCCTAATGCTCCTGCTTCTTTTGAGGCAAATGCGGCATCAGTAACTGATAATACATTTGGTGTAAGCTTAGGAATAACAGGAATAGGTACACTATCTACAACAACCTTAGTATATCTTTTAACTAATTCAGGTACTTGTCCTATATCAGAACCTGAATGTTCTTCTGTCATATTAGGGCAGGAGAAATTTAATTCTAATGCATCAGCACCAGCATTATAAGCTTTTTTTGCAAGACTTATCCATTCATCATCATTTCTTCCCATAATTGATACTAATAAGAATTTATTAGGATAATTCTTTTTAAGCTTCTTAAAAACCTCTAAGTTTTCATCTACAGTATGTTCTGATAATTGTTCTATATTCTTAAATGATAAAAAGCTATTATTCTCTTTTACGGCAGAAAATCTTGGTGATGTTTCATGAATATCAATATAAGATATAGTTTTATATGAAACACCTGAAAATCCCATATCAAAAGCTCTTTTAACCATATCATAGCTTGATGATACAACTGATGATGATAAGAAATATGGATTTTCTATTTTTTTACCACAAAAATCAGTTTCTATATTAGCTTCTTTTATTTCTTTATTAAAGCTCTTTTTTTCATTATTTAAAGATGTTAAAACATCTTTAATTTTAATCTTATTATCTAAAATACATTGTTTTTCACATGGCGCACTACAAAAAGCACATGAATCTGTTACCCTTAAATATGCACCTAATGTATTTTTAAATCTTAACGCTTTAATAATTCTTCTTGGATCTAATCCCATACTACATGCCTTACTACATAATGCGTCATTACATAATACACATCTAGATACTTCCCCTTTTATTAAATTTAACATAGCATCACCCCATTAATTAATTTTTTAAAATAAAGAGTTATCATGAATGATAACTCCTAAATTTTATTATTCACCTAATTCACAAGATAGAGTAATTCTATATTGTGGTAATAATAAGCGCTCAAATGTAGCTTCTGCAAGAGGATTTTCTCTTATTTGTAGCCATAAATCCAATCTACCAACCTGTAGATCATTTGTTTTAGCCGCAACAACCATATTATTTTCTAATGGATTTAAGGTAAAATCATTATATGAATATGTATCATCCTCTAATGTACAGAAATTAGTCCAGTTTGAAAATGTTACTTTATTATCTCCATCAACTATACCTAATCTTACATCAAAATTCTTTAATGCTTCTACTACAGGACTATATTCTTCATCACTTTCAAATCCGAATAATAAAGTATTATCTACACCTACGTAATTTGTAATTTCAAACTTAAATGTATAAACCTTACTTGGGCATACATCCTTAAGTTCTATAGTATTAAGTAAGTTTGCAGATGAGTCATGTGATAAGGCATAACGTTGATCTAAATAATTAAACGAATAATCTTCATCATGATATTTATCCTTATATTCTACATATGATTCAGCTTCAGGATTATAATATTTATTTATTTTTTCAGTAGCTTGTTTATTAGGTACTCCATTAAAGTTAATATCATTAGCTTCATATAAAGTAACCATTGAATCGATTTGTAAGATAGACATTCTAATATCTCTTACTCTATCCATGTTAATAAACCATGCAGTAGCTAAACCTATTAAAGTGACAAAGGTTATCGCAAATGCACTAAATTCTAATATTAACACTATTATTTTTTTCTTCATTGTAATAACCCCTTTCCTTTAATATTTCTAATTAAAACATTAGATATACACTACCAATACATATACCTTTTTTAGAAAGTAATGTACCATAAGATTTTGTTGATTGGTTTACTAATTTATAATATTGTGAGAAATCTTCACTAATTCTAAAAGTGTAATATAATGATTCATATGAATTTAACCATTTATGATTCAACATTTTTACTTCTTCTATTTTTTCATCATCTTTATTAATTTGATATGTACTAAACCAAGTAAAATCAGTACTTGGTGTAAAATCAGTTGGAGTATTTCCTTCTTCATCTACTAAAGATATACTCTTGTGCTTAAATGCACCAGTAACATAATGAGTATAATCAACTTCATTAAACATTACTTCAAATGAATCTGCAGTTATATCCTTAAGCTTTAGATTATAATTATAACCATCACATTCTTCATCCATAAAATATCCTAATGTGATATCAACATATTCACCTGGTAATAAATCTGTAATAGAAAAATATATATCAGATGCAAATGAAGTGATTGTTGTCAGTTCACCAGTTTTTGGATCAAATGTAACTTGCTTAACAAGCTTTAAGCTTCCATCTGACTGTTTCATATACGTATTATCTACAGTACTACCATCAAGGTTATGTCTAAAAGCCTTTACCTCATCCTTATAGTGAATACAATCAGAAGATGCTGTCATACCAGTAACACCTTCAGCTTTTACAGTATCATTTGCAGTATACCATGCAAATATTACGAAAACTAATAGTAAAGCACAAAGTGTTGCTGATACTAAGCTTGATATTAAATTAAACTTTGTACTTTTCATAGTTTTCTCCTTTCATTTTAGTAACGATCAACATAATATTTAACAGTTAATGTATAACCATTAAATTTATAATTACAATAGAAATATGTTGCAGTATACTTGTCATATGTATTACCATCTTTATCTGTTGTTTGATAACCCCATGTGAATTCTCCACCCGTATTTATCAAACCATATGCTGTTGCACTCATATACTTATAATTCTTGTATAATTCTTCAATTGAAATTTCTTCAGGTAATTTATTTTGATATACTATTGATTTTAATTTAGCATAATCAT
>CACZRY010000028.1 GCA_902783745.1 uncultured Erysipelotrichaceae bacterium | reverse complement strand
TTTTTGATGACCCTTTAGGGTCGTCGAAAGGTAGAAGCCCTTATAGGGGAGCGTAAAAACCGCACGTTTGACGTGCGGATTGTTATTACATTAAAGATTATATCTATTATATTTATCATAGTATCTTATATTTTCTTTTCTTATTTACTAATATTTGCAGTTATATTTAATATATCTATGATTTATTTTGCTAAAAGATGTGAGAAAGGGATAAATCATACATTTATTAGAAGTAATCACTTAAAAATATTAAAAATAGATTCTATTATATCTATTATAATTTTACTAATAACATTTAGTGGAGTTATTATTAATCTTAATTCTAAAAGACATGTTAATAGAAATGATACAATGGATAAGATTGTAGAAGTATTAAAGGATTCATCTACATGCCTAACTGGTAATAGAAAAATATTTGGTAGGGGTGTTGATATTCACTTTGGTACAAAGGATTTTGATCCTAAGGCAATGCCTACTTCGTTAAAAGAACCACCAAGTATTAAAGATTTAGATTTATCTCATATTCCACTTGAGGTAATAATATCTAAAATGACATCTATAATTAATACTATATTTATTATATTTATACCTATAACAAATGGATTATCTATATATTTATTTGTTAAAAGAAAGAAAAAGTTTGATAATGATAATAAGGAAGTATTTATTGAAAAAAGAACACTTACTGATGAGGAATTTAATGATTTATTCTTATATGGATATGATTTATAGATGAATATTATATAAATATGTAATAACTTGCAATTTAGCCTTATATATTATAAAATTAAGTATATTAATCTTTTTGTTAGGATGGTGCATAAAATGGATAAATTTTCTGAATATATTGTTTCATCTAATATGCTTATTACTAAGGCTTTAACTGATAGAAGCTTAAAAAATATTAAGCCTGCGATGAGAGAGGTTGATTCTAATAGAAACCTTGCAACATTAGGTGAAGAAATATATAAAGGCTATATTTCACAAATTTTATATAATAGAGTTAATAATTTAGGTCATGTATTAGAAGATTATACTGATGATTCAATTATAGTTAAGCTTTTATGTAAAAAGTATAATTTAATTGATTTTATTAAGGTTGATTCTAATGCTAAATTAACAAAGAATTATGATTATAAGGTGGTTCAAAACTCTAAATATATTTCTACTGCATTCTATGCACTTATTGGCGCAATCTATCTTATTAAAAGAATAGATTCAGAAGAAATAATTGAAGGATTTATTAAAGAAATTGATAAATATTACCGTACGCATTTACAAATTAAACCATCAATTGAAAGAGATTATATAGATTCTAGATTATATTTATATAATAATTTAGATGAATTAATTAATGATGAAAAGAAATTAAAAGAAGAAATTAATATATTAAAAGAATCAAAGCCTGAATATGAATATTATCAAATAAATAAAAAAAGAGTTACTGCAAAATCTGAAAGAGAAAAGCTTTATAATTCATCAGTTAAAAAGGCTTTAAAAGAAGAAGCTAAAACTAAGGTATTAGAATTTAACCAAAAACAATTCATTCAAATGATGAATTATTCATGTTCATTTGATGATTATAAAATTACATATTATGATATTGATTTAAATGTTAAAGGTATGTTTGATCCTGTTGATTTTATAATTGATCATGAAGGAAGACCTTATTTAACAGAATTATGTATTAATCCAACATTAAAAGATGTAGTATCATCAATATTAGAAGCATATACTAATATTAAGATTATTAATAGACCTAATGCACAAAAGATATTATCAGATTATTCTAATGAAAATTATAAGGCAGCAATAATATTAGCTGAAAATAATGATAATGAATATCAAGAAATATTAGATAATAAATTAGTTAAATATTTATTAGATGATTTAGGTATCAATGTATTTAAGGCTAAATTACAAGTAGAACATCTTGATACTAATTTATTTAATGTTAAATTTGAAAATTTATTAAAGATTTAAGAAGGAGTGTGTGCTCCTTCTTTTAATTTCTTTTTTTATAGTAAAATCCTAAAAAATACGCTAAAATAGTAGTAATTATTGTATATGCAACCATAAGTTGCTTGAATTGAAAACTAGAATTGGTGGATAGTAACTGTCTATTTTTATACAATTAGGCTGCAATTAGGAGGACATGGCGTATGACAATAGAAGTCGCAAACAAATTAGTAAAATTAAGAAAAGAAAATGGATTATCACAAGAGGAGCTTGCATCTAAACTTGGTATATCAAGACAGGCTGTATCTAAGTGGGAAAGAGCTGAGGCATCACCTGATACAGATAACCTTATATGTCTTGCAAAGCTTTATAATGTATCATTAGATGATCTATTAAAAACAGATGAAACAGTTGAAGAAATTAAAGAAGATCAATTATTAAAAAATAACCAAGAAATAAAAGAAGAAACACTAAATATAAATGGTGAAGAGGTTAAGGTTGCATCTGATTTAGAGATTACAGGTGATAATATTAAAGTTAAAAGTGATGGTAAAATCAGATTTATTAAATCAAAAGAAGCTAAGGCTGAGGCAAAGATTGCAACTATAGTATGTAGTTCTATAATGTTAATTTCTTTAATAGTATATGTATTATTATCAGTATTCTATGATAGCTCATTATGGGGATGGTTATGGGTAATATTATTAATTGGACCTGTTGTATCATCTGTTATTGATGTGTTCTATTATAAGAATATTAAGAAATTAAATATTGTATTTATTGCAATTATTGTATATATTCCATTAGGAATGTTAAAGGATTTATGGCATCCAGGTTGGGTTGTATTCTTAATAATTCCAGTATTCTACATTTTTGCA
>CACZRY010000027.1 GCA_902783745.1 uncultured Erysipelotrichaceae bacterium | reverse complement strand
TATCTAAGCTTATCCGTATTGAATTTAAAGATATAAAGGAGTAATTATTATGTTGGTTTTAGGAGTTGAATCAAGCTGTGATGAAACTTCTGCATCTATAGTAAGAGATGGAAAAGAAGTATTATCATGCGTAATAAATTCTCAAATTAATATTCATGAAAAATTTGGTGGTGTAGTACCTGAGGTTGCATCAAGAAACCATGTATATCAAGTATCTATGGTTTTTAAGCAAGCATTTGAAGAAGCAAATGTTAAACCTGAGGATATTGATTTAGTTGCAGTAACATATGGACCTGGTTTAATAGGCTCTTTGCTTATTGGTGTTAATGCCGCAAAAACATTTGCGATGATGTATCATAAGCCAATTATTGCAGTACACCATTTAGTTGGACATATTTATGCAAATTCAATTGAACATGAAATGACATTCCCTGCAATTGCATTATTAGTATCTGGTGGTAATACAGAGCTTATTTATATGAAGGATCATTTTAATTTTGAGCTTATTGGTGAAACATTAGATGATGCGGTTGGTGAAGCATATGATAAGGTTGCAAGAGTATGTGGCTTAACATATCCTGGTGGACCTAAGGTTGATAAGCTTGCACATTTAGGTAAGGATACATATAACCTACCTAGAGTTTATTTAGAGGATGGTAGTTATAATTTCTCTTTTTCTGGATTAAAATCTGCAGTTATTAATCTTCATCATAATGCAATGCAAAGAGGAGAAGAGATTAATATTAATGATTTATGTTGTTCATTCCAAAACTCAGTTACTGAGGTTTTAGTAAGAAAAACATTAAGATTAGCAAAAGAAAAAGGTGTTTCTAATATTATTGTTGCAGGTGGAGTTTCTGCAAACAAAGGATTAAAAGAAAGATTTATGGAAGAAGGCAAGGATTTTAATATTATGATTCCATCAATCAAGTATTGTACTGATAATGCTGCAATGATTGCTTGTGCAGGATATTATCAATATAAATGTAATCCTACTCTTGCAGACCTACATTTAAATGCATATGCATCATTAGAAATTGAATCTGAATAGTATTTAATGGTTATTATTAGTTTAAAATTAGTAATAACCATTTTTTTATGAAAACGTATATTTATTAATTTATTTTACAAATACAAAAATAAGTAGTATAATCATTTTGGTTAGAAAGTATTTATGTATTGTAAAACTTTACTAATAAAAAACTTTAATTTAAATATATATAAATCAAGCATTTCTTAAAACTAAATGATATTAGAAATAAATTATATTAGTGAGGTGATGAAATGAGAATTGGATTTATAGGCGCAGGTAATGTGGGATTCACATTAGCTAAATATATTAATGATAAATATCATAATGTATGTGGTATTTATTCTAAGAATATAGATGATGCGAAAGACTGTGCAAAGTTTAGTATTAGTGAGTATTACAGTAGTCTTAAAGAAATAGTAGATAGCTGCGATACTCTTTTTTTAACTGTAAATGATGATCAAATTAAATATGTAGTAAAAGAACTTATTGATATTAGATGTAATAATAAGATATTAATTCATACATCAGGTTCTATATCTAGTGAAGTATTTATGGAATTATTAGATAATAATTCTTGTTATTCACTACATCCTATATATGCGTTTAATGATAAATATAATTCATATAAGGATTTTTCAAATGCATATTTAACACTTGAAGGTAATAATTTAGATAAAGTAGATGAAATAAAGAATCTATTTGATAGAAAGGTAGTATTAATAGATTCTTGTAATAAAAGTAGATATCATGCAGGTTGTGTAATGATTTCTAATTTAGTTTGTTCTTTAGTAGATATTGGATATGATTTATTTAAAAGCATTGGTATAAATGATTTAAGTATATTTAATCCATTAATAAAGAATAATATAGATAATATATTAAATGTTGGTACAAAGGATGCCTTAACAGGTCCTATAAGAAGATGTGATATAGAAACTGTTAAAAAGCATTTAGATGTCTTAACGGATGAAGAAAAAGAAATATATATTAGGCTTTCTTTAAAGCTTGTAGATATTTCAAAGGAATTGAATAATAGTGATTATTCTAAAATATATGATTTACTAAAAGGAGAATTGAAATGATTACAGTAAATACATTTAAGGAATATAAGGG
>CACZRY010000026.1 GCA_902783745.1 uncultured Erysipelotrichaceae bacterium | reverse complement strand
TCAAAAGAATCTTCTAAATATTTTCTTAAATCCTTACCATATTTTAAATCTATTTGTTTCCAAAATCTTTCATAATTAGATTCACTTCCATCATTGTTAATGATGTTATAGGCAGAATATAAGAATAAATCTAAAAAGCCAGTACTATCAAAATCTAATGTTTTTGCATATTTATCAACTAATTTAAAATATTCATGCAAAAATAAATCTTGATTTACTTGAAGTAATGTTGAATCCAAGTCAAATAATATTACATTACGGCTATTCTTCATCAGTTAAATACTCCTTGATTTCACAAATATACATTGTATGAATATCTTTTGTTTGATAGTTTTCTTCTTTAATTTTATCTGGTAATGAATCATAATCTAAATCTATAGAATATAGTTTCTTACATTTTAATACTCTTCTTGCTTCACTAATAATAAAAGCATTTTGATCAGGATCAACTCCTGCATGAAGACCTGTTTCTTTAAATTTATCAACATCACGACCAGAATTTCTTCCAATAAATACTACTTCTTTTTTATATTTTTTATCTAAAAAAGATATAGAAACTGAATCTGTCTTATCCATGAATTCATGTGTGTATCTAGATTTTCTTATAAAAATGAAGCAACAATTCTTCTCCCAAATTCTTCCAAATCCACCCCATGAAATTGTCATTGGATTAGGACCTGTTTGTCTATTACCTGCAGTAACAACAGCAAAATCATTTTCTAAATCTGTAAATACATTGATATCAAACTCTTTTAAACTTTTCTTAAGCATATAATTCCCTCCTAAATAAATACTAAAATAATAGCAATTAAATTATTACACATATGTGCAAATATAGATGCATACACGTTTTCTTTATTAATATGATATACAAACGTTAATAAACCACCACATATTAAATATGGTAAGAATTGAATAAACCATTGACCAGACATATCTGTTGATAACATATGTGGTAATGCAAATAGTAAGCTACAACCTATATATGCAACAGGTAACTTAAATCTTTTTAAAAATGTAAAAGCAATTTTTCTATAGAATAATTCTTCTACAATAGGTGCAAGTATTAAAGTTGGAATTATAATAACTATTCTTAAATTTGATTTCATTAATAATACAATTAAACTTTGATTATTAGATTCAGGTGCTAAATTTTTAAATAAGAAATCAATTCCTATTGCAATAAAAGCAAATCCAATTCCAAATAATACAATTGTTAAAATTTTAATTAATCTAGTCTTTTTAGAATCTTCTTTATTAAATATCTTTTTAAAGTCAGCTATTAAATATTTCCTTAATACAACAACCATACCAATGAATGTAATTAGGTATGCAATTAAATTAGACCAACCTGTTGCGATTAAAGCGGCATCTTGTACTTCTTTTGAATATTTATCAAAATCTATTGCTGTTGATGCCTTTATAACTTCTTGAGCATCTACGTGAAAATATGAACCTACACCATATGAAAATGCATATTGAAGAATCATACCTAAAACAAAAAAGGAAACAACAAATATAATAGTTCCAAATACTAAGGTAGTATTTTCTTTATTATCCTTAACTTCAGGATTATATGTAGGTTTATTATTATTCTTAATATTATTATCCTGCATATCAAAAACTCCTTAACAATTCTTAATTATTATAGCATTTTTATAATTTATTATAAATATATTTTTACATAAGAAATAATCTACTTAAATAACATTATTTAAAAATCAACTTAATAAAAAAGGATTGATATCATTAAATTGATTCAATCCTTTAATAATTATAAATTTATTCTATTTTAGAAGAATACGTCTCTAGCCTTTTCTTTAACTTCTTTTGATGCAATGAATGGAATACGAGTTGTGTAATGATTCTTTGCAGCAACGATCATCTTAGTAGGCCAAATTTGGATTTCCTTGTTCCAAGTTAAAACAGCATCATTATATGCTTCTCTTGCAGCAGTGATTTCCTTTTGTAAGTAAGAGTTTTGTTGAATTGCATCAGCAATTTCTTGATGACTCTTTAAATCTGGATAGTTTTCAATAGCGATATTTAATCTGTTATTGATTGTATCAGCTTGAGCACCTAATTCAACTCTTTCTTGATCTGATAAAGAATTAACATTTTTTCCTGATCTTGCTTGAGCAATTGCAGTAAATGTTTCAGTATCAAGCTTAACAGCCTTGTCAACTAACTTAGCTAAGTTTTGTAAAATTACAACTCTTTGCTCTAAGTAGTTATCAATTTGAGATGCTTGATGTTGAATTCTTTGTTCTAATTGACGTAAATATGTACCAGCATTAATCTTCATAATTAAGAAAATAACACCTGGGATAATACCTAATACCCAAAGAATTACTTGGAAAATTGTAGAACCAACTCCAACCTTTACTTCAATTTGCTTTGCAATAACGTTAATATCTTTGCCCTCTTCTCTGATAGGACCAGTTTCTTCATCTAATACGTTTGCCATTTTTTTGTTCTCCTTCTCTTTAAAATTTATTCAAATTAGTTTTTACTAATTGGAACTTAAATTATTTTTGGATGTTTCCACCGGCTTTATCTTCTGCTTCTTTAACAGCACCGGTTACTTCTTCAATAGTATTCTTAATACCATTTGTTATTTTATCAGCAATATTCTCTTCTTTAAATACATTATTTACATTATCCATATCATTTGATGTAATATCATGGGCTAAAAGCACACCAAATATACCTCTTTCAAAATGATATTGTGATGATAATGCAAGTCCACCAAGTACAGCTTTAAATGCATCACTTTGTTGTTGAGTAAGGAATGATGCTCTTGTAGTTTCTTTCTTTTCAACAGCCATATATGATTCCTTTTCAATTGGAATATATTCAATCCATTCAACTGGTACATTGTGTATTCTACCATCTCCACCACGCATTGGAACTAATTCAACATGGTTTACGCCACGGAATGCATGTGCAGTTAACCTAACCTTATCTGTCTTACCAATATTTCCACATAATTCTGCTTTAATAATTGAATCAGTAATTGCACCCTCTGGGCTAATATCTTTTTTATTAAACTTATTTGCAATAACTTCATCCTCATAAGTAGACATAGATGGACGATAATCAGTTTTGTAAATGTATTCATGTGTCTTAGTTTGTTGATATAAAGGAATTGATAATATTGGAGCTAATTCAAAATACATATTCTTAAAATAATCATCATTATATGAAATAAAGAATTGTCTCATAGCCTCATAATCATATCCAACAAATGTGTCAGGATCAGCACGATAATCAAAGTTTTGAGAATGCACTGTCTGAATAAAATTTAACATCTTATTCTTATCAAAATAGAAATCATCACCATATGGTTCTTTTTCTTTAATAAGTTTTAATAAATTCTTTTGTGCAAGTGGTGTAAATAACATACGATATTCAACTTCATTATCACGATTTGTACCACCGAATAATACTTCAAATTCGTCATTACCAAATCTTGTATAATTTTCATTATTCTTTACAGCCTGTCTTGCCTTATCATCTAATTCCTTAGCACCTTTTTTAACCATCTTTTCTATCTTTTTCTCATCTAGACCTGTTGCACCAGATGGACTTCTTGAGAAAGTTAATTTTGGAGCTGCTTCATTTCCATAAACTAAATATGTTGTATAGTTATATGCTGGAGCTGGTTTATATACATGTGCAACTAATGTTTGAGTATGATGTTGTACATGTGTACCATTTTTACTTGTATATGTTGTTGTCCAATGAATTGTTAATGTACCTTCATATTCATGAGTGTACCAACTTTGACGATAATCTCTACATAATAAGAATGGATTTCCTAACATTTCACCTGATTGACATAAAACACAAGATGAATGTGGGTTAGTATTATCATCAAGACCGAATTTATCATGAAGATATTCGTATTTATCTCCATCAAAATTTACATCCATTTTAATCAAATCAGTATCCATATTAACTATTTTTGCAGGTATATTCCAGTCAAATAGTTTATTTAATGGAGACATTTGATTCCAAGCAAGTTCATATAACTTATCTCTTTCATGGTTATTATTATCTATTTCTTCCTTAAGTCTATTTATAGAGCCATTTAAAACTTTAACGATGATAATAATTAATCCAACCGCAAGTGCAACAGCACCAACAGCTCCCAAAATTCCAGCCCATAAAGGTATATTTCCATTAACACCAACTAATACTAAAATAGCAGCTGCAATAAATGAAATAACAATTAATACAATTAAGAATGTTCTTAATCCCTTTTTGCCTGAGAAATTATTATTTAATTGATTTAATAATTCTAAAATCGCTTTATATTCTTTAACTGTTTGTTTATTTGCTTCGATATCAATATTAGATTTTTTTACTAATGTATCAAAGTATTTAATAGTATTATTGTGATGCTTTTCTTTATAAATTCTTTCATAAGCTAATTTGGGCTCTAATAAATCTGTATCCATATAACTTCTCCTAATTGAACTTTAGTCTAATTATACCATATACTAAAAAAATAACAATATTATGAAAAAAAAGGATTCGTAAAAATCCTAAATAATCAATATATATCAAAGAGAGAGCCTGGCAACTACCTACTCTTGCACGTTCGAAGCGTACTACCATCGGCGTAAAAGTGCTTAACTTCTGTGT
>CACZRY010000025.1 GCA_902783745.1 uncultured Erysipelotrichaceae bacterium | reverse complement strand
GAAAAAAGGCTGCTAGAAACTATTTGAGTTTCTTAACAGCCCCTTCCCATGAGGAGATTGTGTTTATTAAAACTTATGCAAGCATAAGCAGACAAAAATCGATTTTATTCAATGGTAATACTTTTAACCTCAGGTTCTTCTTTTTTCTTAGTTAATACATTAATTGTTAAAATACCATTTTCATACTTTGCAGTCATATTATCTAAATTAATATCACCAAAGTTAATACTTCTTGAATACTTATGACATAATCTTTCTTTTAATAAGTATTTAGTATTTCTATCTTCTTTATTCTTATGTTCTGCAGAAATTGTTAAAACATTATTATCAAATGAAGCTTTAATTTCATCCTTACTAAATCCAGGAATTTCAGCTTCAACTAAATATCCATTTTCATTTTCTGATACATTTAGTGGGAATGTTTGATATCCACTATTGTAAAATTGACATCCAAAATCATTTAATAAATCGTATAATTCATTCATCATATTTATAAACCTTACCTTTCTTACTCAATAGTTATATACTTATTCTTATCTTCTTTTTTTACTTTTGATAAAGTAATCTCTAAGATACCATCATTAATCTTAGCTTTAATAGAATTAGAATCTACATCATCAAATACAAATTTTCTTGTTACTTCATGGCATAATCTTTCTTTGATTAAATAGTTCTTATTTTCACTAGTCTTATTATTTAAAGCCTTAATTGTTAAGATATTGTTAGTAAATTTAATATCAATATCTTCCTTTTTATATCCTGCAACATCACTAGTTAAAAGATAATAATCTCCTTCATCTACAATGTTTGTTTTCATATCCTTACTATAAAAATCATTAACTAAATCATTAAATGCTTCCATTAAATTATTTTCATTTTGTTTATTTGTAATATTATACATATATTTTCACTTTCCTTTTCTTATTATTTTGGGCCGGTTTGTTAATTATTTAATATCAATTGATAATGCTTTATTAGTATTAGTCTTTGTTGTAATAGTAATTTGTAGAATACCATTTTCATATTTTGCTTCAAAATCTTCTACATTAATATCACCAAAGTTAATACTTCTTTGCATCTTCTGATAACTTCTTTCATGAATAAGATACTTCTTTTCTTTATTCTTTTCTAAAGTTTCCTTATCGAATTTCGCTTTAATCTCTAAGATGCCATCCTTAAATGAAGCTTGTATATTTTCTTTCTTCATTCCAGGCATTGATGCAATAACCTTATATCCATTCTTTTCTTCAATTACATCAACAGGGAATCCTCTATATCCTCCATCAAAATATACATTGTTAAAATCATTTAAAAAATCATATAATTCATTTCTCATAGTACTTTACCTCTTTTTCTTATATTTTAGCCTTTCTTATCCATTGGCACTCTCATATGTCATCTGCCAATTACAATTATAGTATACCACATTTTTGGGCACTGTCAACACCCGAGTGCTAATTTTTTATATTTTTTTCAAAACGATTAAAAAGAGGAGCAAGCGCTCCTCATATTTTTAATTATCTTCTAGATTATATAAAGCCTTAACACCATTCTTAAATAATATACGCATAAACAATATATTAAGTAATATGTATATAGCTAATATTAATACACCTGCAAGTATTGGTGATATAAGAATAGATAATATAATACCAACCGCAAATGTAACAATAGCTAAAATCATATCAAAGAATGCAGTAATGATTGAAGACTTATGATTTTTAAATACTTCTACTTCATTCTCATAATGTAAGTATGGATATTTAATATTAATAAATAAAGTAAAGATTGATGTAAATAAGCCAAATAAGAATGGGAATAATAAAGATACTATTATAGATAATACAGATTGTGGTACTAAAATAACAAATACTATAGATACGATAGTCATTGGTATTGTTAATATTAATGTTGAAAATAATAATTTCGCCTTAATATACTTCTTAAAATCAATTGGCATTGATTTAAGCATGAAAAATGATTCACCTTCTAATGATATCGCAACAGATGAAGGTGGTACAATTGCAGAAAACATTGAAATAAAAACAGGTACTACAAACGAAAAATTATAGATCTTAGTATAAATTGCAACAGCTGGTTCATCTGGGTTTATTGATATAGTTGCGTTTGCAATTATGATTGCTGCTGCAATTCCCATAACCATTGATAATATTAATCCAATTCCTGTTTGAATTAAGAATGTCTTAGAACGGAAGAATGTATTATTTGTTGAATGCATTATTTCATTAAATTGGCTTCTAATCTTATATTTTGATTTAATCTTACTACTCTTAGATATAGCATTCATATTTTGATGAATTCTATTATAGAATACACAAACT
>CACZRY010000024.1 GCA_902783745.1 uncultured Erysipelotrichaceae bacterium | reverse complement strand
GTTCAATCTACACTTATTATAATATTAAGTTTAAATCTTGTCAAATATTATTAGCCTGAAAGGGTTTTATAAAGGGCGTAAAAAAAACTCTATGTCATAGACATAGAGGATTTTTACGATTCTTTAAAAAATCCGGTTGGTAGGTAGGTTGTTAGAACAACCAAACAACTAAAGAATTTAAGAAAAAAGTAAAAAAGGACAGGTTCAAAATGAATCTGTTCTTTTTGCTAAATAACACATATTGTTTTATTTTCTTTTTAGTCTTGGTATTTTAGAAATATCAACTCTTTCTATAGTTTCATCACCATTAATGACATACATGAGCCTATTTCTAAAATAGTAGGGATATCTTTTTTAATACTCCTAAATTGTTTAACTACCAACCAACCGAAGAATTGAAGCTTTTCTTTAAATTAACAACCTACCAACTGAAGATTTTAAAGATACATTTTTACTTAGTTTGAAATGGAATTTTATAATCTGAACCAAATGTTGCAATATAATCCTTGTGGATAGCATTATTCATTTCTAATAACTTCTTAATAGAAATTTCAAGGTCATCCTTTTCAGAATCCATTGAAACTTCATTTAAAAATACTACTTCTTTATTTAAAGGGAATTGATTTTTTAGTTCATTATAATTCTTTTGATATGCAATCTTAAATTGTAAATATAATTTCTGAGCTCTTTGATAATCATCTTCTCCAATTTCAGGATGAGCTAATCCATTCTTGTTCATTTCAAATATTTCATCGAAGCCTTCAATGTTATTATCATAATACATTGTCATTAATAATTTAAATACATTTTGTACTTTAGGATCCATATTAATATTGACAAATGGATGATAATCTAAAATAAAATTTTCAACTTCAAATTCAAATTGATCATTTTCTTCTTGAGTATGTTTTTCAAAATTATTAGCAATAGAAACAAATTTATTATGCTTATTAATATCATCTATTTCTTCAGCTAAAACCTTATTTACAAATTCATTACGTACTCTTTCTATTTCTTCATCATTTTCATTTTTAGACTTTAAGCTAACAAGATTAGTTAATAATGATATTTCAGCAACTAAATGCTTATTTGCCATAATTTGAGGGAAGAAATATTTATTATATTTAGCGCGTAATTCATTTACCTTTTTATTCATTTGTTCGAATTTACATGTTACTGCTGCAAATTCTTCTTTAACGTCATAAAATTCCTGTTTTGTCATACTACTCTCCTAAAATAAGCTAAATAATAATCCAGCAAGACCATAATATATTAATAATGCTGTAATATCATTAATTGTTGTAATAAATGGACCTGATGCAACTGCAGGGTCTACATGAATCTTCATAAAGAATAATGGCATAATTGTACCAATCATTGAAGATACAGCCATAGCTGTAAGTAAGGCAATACCAACAATTCCAGAACCCTTTAATGCGTTACCCCAATCGAAATCAGCGCCTTGTAGAACACCATTCTTTGTAATAAATAAATATAATAAAACAAAGCTAAATGATAAAATACCAAGAATTAAACCGTTAATGAAACCAACTCTTAATTCTTTAAATATTGCTTTTACTACTTGCTTTTTAGATATTTCATTCGTTGATATCAAACGAATTGTAACTGCTAAAGATTGAGTACCAGAGTTACCTGCCATATCTAATACAATAGTTTGGAAGAATACTATAATAGGTAATGCTGCAACAACAGCTTCAAATCCAGACATTGTAAAAGATTGAACAAATCCTAATACTAATAATACTAAAAGCCAAGGTATTCTTTTCTTAACTGATTGGAATACAGATTCACCAACTTCTTCTTCCTTAGTTAAACCTGCAAGCTTTGCGTAATCTTCTTGCATTTCAGCATTAGAAATCTCTGTAACGTCATCCTGTGTAATAACACCAATTAAGCAATTATTTTCATCAACAATTGGATATGTATCCATTGCGTACTCTTTTAAATCTTCAATACAATCTTCAATCTTAGTTGTTGCTAAAAATGAAGGATAATTATGCTTCATAATATCTTTAATATCAGTACCATTTCTTGCAATAATTAAATCTCTTAATTCAATAACACCTAACAAATGGTCCTGATTATCTACTACATATATATTTGAAACATTATCATTTTCTGCAGCTTGGTCAATAACCTTCTTCATTGCAGCCTTAACTGAGTCTGTTTCAAAAATTGTAATGTAGTTATTGGTCATTTCTGAACCAATCATATCATCATCAAACTTAATAATATCTTTAATATCATTAACTGCTTCTTTATCCATTAAGGCAACAATTTGTTCCTTTTGTTCATCTTCTAGTTCCTCTAATACGTCAATCGCATCATCGGCATCCATTGATTCAATAATGTCTGCAGCTTGATCTGGTTTTAAGTCTGAAACTACATCTCCAATATCATCAGTGTGAAGTAATACATCACCCGCAGCCTCAGTACCTAATATACGGAATATCTCTTTACGTTCATTCTCGTCCATTTCATCAATGATATCTGCAATATCACTTTCATGGTATTGTAAAAGCTTTTCTCGCTTTTTTTCTTCCGGTAGCTCAGAGTCCAATATTTCTTTAATTTCTGCTTGATAATCTCTTTCCATATTTGCACCTCCGATTACTAGAATAATAATACGCTATAATTTTATCACAATTTATCTTAAAAAAAACCTATTAAATAATATTTTTAATTTTATTAAAAGCTATATAGATAGCATTTTCATTTTAAGTGATGTAAAAGTTTTTCATTTTGTGCTTGAAAAATTTTTTTATATGATATATAATGAACGAGCGTGATGTTCTCGTAGCTCAGCTGGATAGAGCAACGGCCTTCTAAGCCGTGGGTCAAAGGTTCGAATCCTTCCGGGAACGCCATCTAAAAAATCAAGAGGTCGTAAGACCTCTTTTTTTTATTTGTAAACATAAAGATGTTATAACATACTAATCTTGTTACACTCAATTAAACCCAAATAAAAAAGGGATTGATGAACTAGTCAAGTAAAAGTAGACAGTTTTAAAAAAAGGCTTAGAACCCCATATCAGTTTTAAACTGGTGTGGGGTTTTGTACTTTAATGAATAAGCCGGTCTTTCATAATTATAATATTTTACATAATCATCTATACTTTTTTGAACATTGGATGACTTGTTCAAATTAAAGTCTGTAAACAATTCCTCTTTTATCCATCCGTTTAATGATTCATTAACAGGATTATCAGTTGGGGTTCCTGCTCGACTCATAGAACGTTTAATGTTATAATCTCTCATGAGCTCATTATAGCTTAGGGATGCATATACAGAACCTTGGTCGGTGTGCAAAATTGACGGTTGATCTGTGTTTGCTTCCTTTTTTATTTTATCTAAAACTTGTTTTAATCCATCATAATATGTTTTAATATCACCTTTTTTGGTAGATAACGAATATCCTACAATTTCTTTTGTGTAGGCATCAAAATACATAGTTAATTCATAATATACTTTGTTGGCCCAAAATGCTGTCATATCTGATACTATAACTTGGAAAGGTCTATTAAGTTTTTTCCATTTCTTTAAAAGAAGATTTTCAAATTTACAGGATTGATCTCCAGGCTTTTTCCATTTATAATGCTTGCCTTTAGATATTAAGCCTGCATACTTACAGCACAAATGCACATGATTATCACTCCATATAATGCCTTCTTTTTGACGTATATAGGCATTTAACCATCTATATCCATGTGATGGATGCTGTAAATGATATTTCTTTATTAACTCAATATCAGCGTTCCTAGTTATTTCAATTTGACTAGGACTTTCCTTTCTCTTTAACCATTTATAATATCCAGACCTATTAATAGCCATTAATTTGCATAGTCTATTTATTGAATATCTATTACTTAATTCCTCAATTATTTCGTATTCTTTTCTAAGGTAGAAACGTATTCCTTTCTTGCCCCATCCCCTTTCACTGTATAACCTTTTTTTAATCGTTCATTTTCAATTTGAAGTTTTATAACCTGAATTTCAAGTTCCTCTTCACGAGTTTTAGGTTTTCTTAAATAGATACCTTTGTTATTTGCATTTTTATGATTGGCAGTTTTGCCGGTATTACTTTTCAATCCGTCTATACCATATTTAGCGTATTTAATTCGCCACACTCTAAATGGCTCAGCTCCAATTCCATTTTTTTTGCAAAAAGCTTTTGGCCCAATTTTTGATGCTTCAAATTCCTTAATTAGACGTTCCTTTTCTTCAGGTGTCTTCATGTTATTCTTTGTTCCACTTGGTCTTCCCATTTTATCACCTCCGCGTTTCTTCCTAGGAAGAAGTATATATTTATTATAAAACAAAAAAGTAGACTAGGACTTTTTTATCCTTTGTCTACTTTTGTTATACCACTATATGAATCCCTTTTTACTATTAAAAGCGTAAAACACCTGTTGCAACTAATGAAGCTGATATAAATATTAGCACCACTGCTAAGCAAGATATAACTAATCCAAAAATCGCAATTACTTTATTTGATTTTTTTAATACTAAGCCAATAAGACTTAATATAAGTGTAAGAATAGGTAATACAGTAAATCCACTATGTGTACCAACAAACACCGCTCTAGAGACATTAGCTGAACTCCATAAATATAGAAGTTCAATAAACATCCATATAAATGT
>CACZRY010000023.1 GCA_902783745.1 uncultured Erysipelotrichaceae bacterium | reverse complement strand
TTAAAAATAATAAGGAGATGTAAATTTATGCCATATATTACAAGCGTTTATGCAAGAGAAGTATTAGACTCACGTGGAAACCCAACTATCGAAGTTGAAGTTGAAACTGAATCAGGTGCTATGGGTCGTGCCCTAGTTCCATCAGGAGCATCTACAGGTGTTCATGAAGCTCTAGAATTAAGAGACGGAGACAAGGCTCGTTATAACGGAAAGGGTACAACTAAGGCTGTTAAGAACGTTAACGAAGTTATCGGACCAAAGTTATTAGGTATGGATGTAACTCAACAAGTTGCAATCGATCATTTAATGTTAGCTTTAGATGGTACTGAAAACAAGAGTAAGTTAGGTGCAAATGCTACTTTAGGTGTTTCTATGGCTTGCGCTAGAGCTGCTGCTGATTTCTATGGAATCCCTCTATACAACTATTTCGGAGGTTTCAATGCAGTTCAATTACCTCTACCTATGATGAACATTTTAAATGGTGGAGCTCATGCTGATTTCTGCATCGATTTCCAAGAAATTATGATTTTACCTGTTGGAGCAGCTAATATTAAGGAAGCTGTAAGAATGGGTGCTGAAGTATTCCATGCTTTAAAGACAATTTTAAAGAAGAATGGTTATGTAACATCAGTTGGTGATGAAGGTGGTTATGCTCCAAAGTTAACTTCTAACACTGAAGCATTTGAACGTGTTGTTGAAGCTATTAAGGCTGCTGGTTATGAACCAGGTAAGGATGTATGCTTAGGAATCGACGTTGCTGCATCTGAATTCTACAATACAGAAACTAAGAAGTATGTATTAAAGGCTGATAAGGGTGAATTCACTTCTCAGGAAATGGTAGATGTATACTATGCTAACTTAATTAAGAAGTTCCCAATCGTAACTATCGAAGATGGTTTAGCTGAAGATGACTGGGAAGGTTGGAAGTATATGACTGAAAAGATCGGTAAAGATGTTCAGTTAGTTGGTGATGACCTATTCGTTACAAACACTAAGAGATTAGCTAAGGGTATCGAAATGGGTGTTGCTAATGCAATCTTAATTAAGGTTAACCAAATTGGTACATTAACTGAAACTTTCGAAGCTATCGAAATGGCTAAGAAGGCTGGATATACTGCAATCGTTTCTCATAGATCAGGTGAAACTGAAGATACAACAATTGCTGATATCGTAGTTGGTACAAATGCAGGCCAAATCAAGACTGGTTCTTTATCAAGAACTGACCGTGTTGCTAAGTACAACCAATTAATCAGAATTGAAGATGACTTAAATGGTCGTGGACAATTCCCTGGTGTATCTAAGTTCTTAGGTAAGAAGTCAATTTACTGCATAAAGTAATTTAATTTCACTTATTTAAAAATATAAGAAATAATAAAAGGGGAAATTAATATATAAAACTAATTTCCCCTTTACTTTTGACTTAAAAAGGTGTATAAAATGATAAATGTTAATGATCGAAAAAATGGTGTTGTTATTGAATACGATGGAAAGCTTATGCAAATCCTAGAATTCATGCATGTATTACAAAATAAGGTAGCATATGTAAGAGTAAAAATGAAGGATTTAAGAACTGGTACAGTTACTGAAACTGCCTTAAAAGGTTCTGATTCAGCATTCAAGAAGTGTTTCATTGATAAGCGTAAAATGAATTATATATATGCTACACCAGAATCATATGTATTTATGGATAATGAAACATATGAACAAATGGAAATTCCTGCAGAAAGACTAGAATGGGAAAAGAATTTCATGATTGAAGGTATGAATGTTGATTTAACATTCTATCAGGATGAATTATTAGGTGTATCTTTACCTGATAAGGTTACATTAACAATTAGTGAATGTGATCCTGCTGTTAAGGGAGATCAAACATCAAAGAAGAAAGCAAAATTAGAAACAGGATATGAATTAAATGTTCCTCTATTTGTTTCACCTGAAGATAAGATAATTGTATCAACACAAGATGGTACATATGTATCTAGAGCTTAAGTATTAATATTATGGCATGTTTATCATGCCAGTTATAGCAGCTTAGCCAAGCGGTAAGGCACTGGACTCTGACCCCAGCATTTCACAGGTTCGATCCCTGTAGCTGCTGCCATTTATT
>CACZRY010000022.1 GCA_902783745.1 uncultured Erysipelotrichaceae bacterium | reverse complement strand
GATAAGGAAGCATTAAAGATGCTTGGAATAAAAAAATGTATTTTATGTGGTATGTGTTCATATACATGCACATCTAAAATACATTTAACAGAAATCATGCGTAGAGCAAAGAAAATGGTACAGTAGGAGGAATTTTATATGAAGCTATCATTTAAAACATCCCCATATATTAGAAAAAATGTATCAGTTTCTCGTATGATGTTGGATGTTATTATTGCGTTAATGCCTGTAACTATTTTTGCGTTAGTGCAGAATAAAGGTGGCGCAATATCAGTATTACTTATATCAATTCTTACAATGGTTTTATTTGAATTGATATCTATATTCTTTATTAAATGGCCTAAGGATTTTAAATTTAGGGATTTATTTACTAAAGAAGGATTTTTAAAAGTAAAAAATAATTATACAATTAATAATATATTAGCACCTATAATATCTGGTATGATATTTGCATTAACATTACCTGCATATTGTAACTGGTATGTTGTATTTATCGGTGCATTATTTGGCATAATTATTGGAAAAATGGTATTTGGTGGACTTGGACAAAACATATTTAATCCTGCAGCAACAGGAAGAGTATTTGTTGCAATATGTTTTGGAGATAGAATAAATGAAGCATATCATTTGCAAGGATCTTATGATGCTATAGCAAGTGCAACACCATTACAAACTAATTTAGCTCAATCACAATATAGCTTATTTGATTTATTCTTAGGTAATGTTCCTGGTTCAATGGGTGAGGTATCAACATTATTAATTTTACTTGGTGCATTATATTTATTCATAAGAAGAAGTGCAGATTTAAGAGCTTTCTTAGGTTTTATGCTATCATTTATGGCATTAACTTTTGTTGCTGTTATATCAGGATTTGGAAAAGTAGAAGGCCAATCATTATTTGATACATATTTATACCAAATAATGGCAGGTGGTGCGCTATTTGGTGCAACATTCATGATTACAGATCCAGTAACCTCACCAGTTACTAAATTTGGTAGAGTACTATTTGGTGTAATTGCTGGTTCTTTAGTGGTTTTAATAAGAATATCAGGTGCATTACCTGAAGGTGTTGTATTCTCAATTTTAATTGCTAATACTTTAGCCCCAACAATGGATTATTTAATGCGTGGACGTAAGCATAGTTATCCATGGCAAGGATTATTAATTATGGGAGTATATTTAATATTAATAGGTATTGTTATATCATCTAAGGTGATGGGAGGTTGGTTCTAATGAAGTATTTAAAAACAGCTTCCGTTTTAGCAGTTATATCATTAATATGTGCAGCAATTATTGCAGCATTTAGCCTACTTACATCTCAAAAGATAAAAGATAATAGTAAGCAAAAAGAACAAGAAACATATAAGGTTATATATGATGATTATTCATATTCAAAAGATGTAACTAAAAATTTATCAAAAGAAACTTTAGATTATGATTTAATAGAAAAAGCAATTATTGCTTATGATGTAAATGATAATGAATTAGGTACTATATTTACTGTAACAGGTAAAAATTCATATGGTACTATTTCATTGATGGTTGCAGTAAATGATGGCAATGTATATAAGGTTGAATTCTTAGCTAATACAGAATCATTTGCATCTAAGGTTAATGATTATGTTAAATCAAATTATCCATCATCTAAAACTGATGCAATATACATTGGCATTAATGATTCTAAATCAAATGATATAGATTCATTATCAATAGATAATGTATCAGATATGGATACTAAATGTGGTGCAACATATGGCGCACTACTTGTTAAAAAACTAGTACTTGCTGCAGCATCTGCAGAAATATTAAGTTAGGAGGTTTATTATGGAAGAAAAGAAGATAAGTAATAAACTTGCCTTAGTATCAGGTATTATTAATGAAAACCCTGTATTTGTATCTTTACTTGGTATGTGTTCTACACTTGCAGTAACACAATCAATTGAGGGTGCTATTGGTATGGGTATATTATTTACATTAGTATTGATTGGTTCAAATTTATTGATTTCTTTATTAAGAAATATAATTCCTGGATCAGTTAAAATCCCATGCTATATCGTTATTATCGCAACGTTTGTAACGATAATAAAAATGCTAACTGAAGCTTTTATTCCGGCCCTTTATTCTTCACTTGGCGTTTTTATATCACTTATAGTAGTGAATTGTATAATCTTGGGTAGAGCAGAATCATTTGCATCTAAGCATGGACCTATTGCATCAATTTTAGATGGAATAGGTACAGGTATAGGTTATACAATTGCACTTCTTGTTGTTGCGGTTATAAGAGAATTCTTTGGTACTGGTGGATTTGCTTTTGGTATTTATTTCCCATTACCTAAAGAAATACATTTAGTTTTAATTCCATCTGAATATACTATTTCGTTATTTACTCAGCCTGCAGGTGGTTTCTTAACACTTGCCTTAGTACTTGCAGTAATTGCATTCTATAAGGCTAAAAATGATGAAAAGAAAAAGAGATTAGAGCTTTTAAGAATTGAAGAATTAAAAAGAAAAAAAGCACTAGAACTTCAAAAGAAAAAAGAAGAAGATGCTATTAAAGCTCAAGAATTAAAAGCTAATGAAGATATTAGTAAGGAGGTAGTAGTATGATAAATGTAATTATTACTTTTTTGCTAGCAATTATTAACTCTATGTTAATTGATAATGTAATATTATCTAGGTTTTATGGAATATGTCCATTCTTAGGTGTATCTAAAAAGCCAACATCAGCTTTAGGTATGGGTGTTGCAGTTACTGTTGTTATTGTTATTGCTTCTTTAGTATGTTATCCAATATATCAATTATTAAAGATTGCTGAAATTACTTTTATGGATACTATTGTATATATATTAGTAATTGCATCATTAGTACAATTGATTGAGATGATTATTAAAAAATATTCACCATCTTTATATAAATCTCTTGGTGTATATTTGCCATTAATAACTACAAACTGTGCAGTATTAGGTGTTGCACAAGGAAATACTGATCAAGGATTATCTTTTATAGATTCCTTAGCACAAGCAATAGGTACAGGATTAGGATTCTTAGTTATAATTTATGTATTTTCTGCAATAAGATATAGACTTGATGCATCTGATGCACCAAAGGCATTTAAAGGTATTCCTATTGCATTAGTTACAGCTGCAATAATGGCTATGGCTTTCTTCTGCTTTAAGGGGATGATTTAATGCCAAAAACCTTAGCATTGATTTTAGCAATTGCAATAATAGTATTACTTGTTGCAATATTTATGATATCATTCGTAATTAATAGAAAAATGAAGAAGCCAGAAGGCTGTAATGATATTGAAATAAACGATAATAATTGTGGTTCATGCCACAATATGGATTGTAGCTTAAAGCGTAAAATGGAGCTTGAAGCAATTAAAAAGGAATTAGATGAGGAGGAAAAGAAATGATAATATTATGGGCAGTATTAATACTAGCAGGACTTGGACTCTTATTCGGATTAGGTCTTGCTGTTGCATCTAAAGTATTTTATGTTAAAGAGGATACAAGAGTAGAAGATATAACAAAAATATTACCTAATGCAAACTGTGGTGCTTGTGGAGTTGCAGGATGCCACGCATATGCTGAAGCAATAATATCAGGTGAAGCTGAAAACTTGAATATGTGTAAGCCTGGTATGAAGATGGGTAAGGCTGATGAAATAAGAAAATATCTAGATTCTCACCCTAATGAAGACGGAAGCATAAACCAATTAAAGACAAAATAAGGATAAATCCCAATTAATTGGGATTTTTCTTTTTTTGTTAAATTGTATTTAGTATTTATAAGTGTTAAAATTAATTCCGTAGAGGTGTTTTAATATGGGACAAAAAAATGATTTAAAGGCTTGGTTATATTTAGCCCCAGCATTAATATTATTATTAGCATTTATGGTTTATCCTTTATTTGATGTTTTATTTTATTCATTTGAAGAAAACTATTCATTTTTACATACATATACAGGAATAGGTTTTGGTAATTATATCTATGTATTATCAAATGCTAATTTTATTAAATCAGTTATTAATACGTTATTAATCGTTATAATAACAGTACCTTTATCAACTATTATTGCAATATTACTTGCAGTAGCACTAAATTCTATAAAGCCTTTAAGAAATATATTTCAAACAATATTTTTCTTACCATATGTAACAAATACTATCGCATTAGGATTAGTATTTATGATTATATTTAATTACGACCAATCACAAATGGGATTAATGAATTCTATATTATCATTTTTCCACATTAATCCAATAGATTGGGTTGGAATAGAAGGTCCTTATTGGGCTAAATTATTAGTACTATGCTCATATGTAATTTGGGTTGTAATGCCTTTTAAAGTAATTGTACTTGTTGGTGCCTTACAAGGTGTTAAAAAGGATTATTATAATGCCGCAAGAATTGATGGTGCATCAAGGACTAAAATATTCTTTAAGATTACATTACCTATGATTTCACCTATGATATCATATCTTGTTATTACAGGATTTATTGGCGCATTTAAGGAATATAATGATGCAGTTGCGTTATTTGGTACAGACCTTAATGCATATGAAATGAATACAATGGTTGGATATATTTATCAAACATTGTATGGAAGTGGTGGATATCCATCTTATGCATCTGCAGCAGCAATAATACTTTTTGCTATTATTATGACAATAACATTTATAAACCTTTTAGTATCTAAAAAGCATGTTTATTATAACTAGGAGGTGGAATAATGTTAGAAGAAGATAAAAAAGAAGCTTTAAGAAAAGCTAATATTTTTAAAGTATTAAAATATGTTGTAATCTATTTATTCTTAACTATTTGGGCGATTATAGTATTATTCCCATTCTACTATATGATTATTACATCATTTAAATCAACAAATGATTTTTATAATGAAATAACACCTAAATTATTTGCAACATCTGGATTTCAAGCAATAATTGATAACTATAATAAAGCCTTATTTGATTATGAATTATTGCAAGATATAGGAAATACATTAGTGTTTTCTTTAACAACAACATTCTTAATGGTTATTGTTGTTATTCTTGCGGCATTCGCTTTCGCAAGATTGAATTTTAAAGGAAAGAATATATTATTTACTTTATT
>CACZRY010000021.1 GCA_902783745.1 uncultured Erysipelotrichaceae bacterium | reverse complement strand
TTATATGCATATTTTTGTATATGTTTTATGGTTTCTTTTTGCGATTATAAATTTAATTTTAATTAGATTTTTCTTAAGAAAATTAAAAAGAAAAATATATATTGATATAATCTTGATAATTGTTGAATTGTTATTTTCTTTTGGATGTGCTTTTTTTGTAATGACAACTCCAAATGAATTTGCAATTATAGATCCGTTAGTATCTGTAATATATATAGTTACATTTATGGATTCTTTTGCTAGAATAATATATTTAATTTTTGTATTAATTTCTAAGAAAGAATATGATTTTAAGTATTTATCTATTATTACAACTATTTTAAGTATAATATTTTTAATTTACGGAATTGTAAATATGCAAGTAGTAAGTCCTAAATATATTGAGATTGAATCCTTAAAATTAAATAATGAATATAGAGTTGCTTTTATAAGTGATATGCATATTGGAAATTCTCAATCACTTGAGATTTCTAAAAGAACTATAAATAAAATAAAAGAAGCAAATCCGAATTTTGTGTTTTTAGGTGGAGATATTATAGATACACTTACTAAGAAAGATGAAATTAGTGTAGTGTTAAATGAATTTAAAAATATAGATGTACCTAAATATTATATTAATGGTAATCATGATGTTGAATCAAAATATTATGATGAATTAAAAAAATGCTTAATTGAAAATGATATAGCAATTGTTAGAGATGAATTTATTAGTCTTGCGCCTGATTTAACACTCTTAGGAAGAGAAGATTATTCAGTTAAAGAAAGAGTTAGTATAGATGAATTAGTAAATCCATATGAAGATACTTATTTAATTGCATTAGATCATCAACCAACTACATTTAAGGATAACTTGAAGGCAGGAGTTGATTTACAATTATCTGGCCATACTCATGCAGGACAATTATTTCCTTTAAGAATGATTTATGATACTAAAATATATGCTTATGGAAAATATGAATATAATGATTCAATATTAAATGTAAGCTCTGGAGCAAGTGGATGGCTAATCCCTTTTAGAACAGAGGTTGGATGTCAATTTGAGATTATTAATTTAAAACCAAAGAGTTAAATGAAAAACCTTAATAGGTCTTTTACATTAACTTTTTATATTATTTATGTGAAAACATGCAATAATAAAAACCGTTTAATAGATGTTAAACTAAATATTATTTAATTAGGAGAGTGTTTTATGAAGAAGAAATTGTTAGTACCTATAGTATTATCATCATTGTTATTAGCTAGCTGTAAAGGAAATAGTAATGATACTTTAAAAGATGATAGAGAATATTATGTTGATGCATATGGTGAAATTGTTGATGTGTTAACTCAAGCTGAAAATAAACCAGAAGTAAAATCAATGATATACCCAAAAGAATATTACAAAGAAGAAATAGATAAGTATAATATAACTGCAACAAAAGCGTATGTATATTTTTTTAAATTATTATATGCTAATACAAATTATCCTATTGTAAATAAACCAGTAAAATGCACAATGGATTATAAAAAAAATGAAGAAGTATTTCAGCATAATGATATTTATTTAAAAAATACAATTGATAAAGAAAATAATAAAATAAATCTTGAAATGTATGGTTATTCTGGAACAAAAGAATATAGTAACATTATGTATGTTAATATATCAATAGATTATGATTTCGATAAGGAAGAAATAGTGGCATTTGATTTATCTTTATTTGATGTTTTAGGCGATAGTTTAAAAGTATGGCTTATTCAATCATATAAAGATGATTCTTTTTATTCTTTAAAAGGAAATTATGAAGAAGAAGTAATTGAAGATTTCTATCCTATATATCAAGATTTTTATAATTCATTAGAAGATTCAGTTGATGCTGGAGATTTTACATATGAATATACTAAATCAGTAGATGATATTGTAGGTGGAATGTAGGATTATACTGAAAGAAAAAATGCTTTTGAATTATTAATAAGAAATTTATAATTATAAATATGAAGATATATTCGATGCTGAAGGAAATAAGATAGATACAATATATTATGACTATATTGATGGAGAATGGAAACTTAAAGAATATTAATCCATACTAATAAAATAAGCTTAAAAGGCCTTTTTAAGGGCCTTTTAATCATTTTAAAGGTGAAATTATTCAATTAAATTAAAAAATATAGTATAATATTAATATATTGTTATTGGAGATCATTATGAAAAAGAATAGATTATTAAAGACTTTAATTATAGCATCATTTATTACTTATAGCTTAGTTTCATGTAGTAATAATGGTAATTCAAATAATTCATCAAATGTAGAAACAACTACTATGGATATAGATTCAATAAATAGGATTGTGTTTGAAGAATTTAAAAAATCTTTTCCTGATGCAACATATGATGATTTTTTATTAAATTCTACAAAACAAGAAAGTAGTGTTGATATAACATATAAATATTTATCATCAAGTATTACTGTAGGTTTAAAGGGTAATTTTAAATCAAAAGATATTTTAATAACTAATGATTTAGGTGTTAAAGAAAAAAGAACTGTTTATTATTATATAAAATCTAATTGGGTAGTAGTTGAAGATTATATTTATGTAGATGATATAGAAAAAGAAACTTATTTTTTAGCATTAAATAGTGATTATACATATAGTTTTAAACAAGAATATAAGTATGATGAATATGGTAATGGAATAGAAGGTAAATTTTATAGATATTATGATAATGAATGGATACTTGCAAGTGAAGAAGTTGTTATTAATGGTAGTTTTAAACCACTTTATACAATAGAATTAAATGATGATGGTACATTTAAAGCTAAATTTACATATGAATATGATGTTAACGGAAATCCAATAGATGAAATATATTTTGAATATATAGATGAATGGGTGCCTATAAATAAATATAGTTATACATATGATGATAGTGGAATATGGATAGAAGATAAATCTTATTTTTATTTTGAAGATGAATGGGTATTAAAAAATATTTTTAAAAATTATAATGGTTTTCCAAAACCAGTTTATTCAATAGAATTTAATGATGATAATACCTTTAAATCAAAAAAAGAATTTGATTATGATAGTTTAGGAAATTTATTAATAGAAATAGAATATGATTATGAAAATGATATATGGGTATATAAAATGAAACATGAATATACATATGATGATATAGGTAATCTAGTAGAAGAGAATACTTATTTATATGTAGATGGAGAATGGGTTTTATTAAATAATTAAAATGGTTTTAAGCACTAATAAAGTTTTAGTGCTTATTTTTTCTATAAAAATTTTAAAAAAAGTGTTGACAATACTTAGTTATGGATTTATAATCATTAATGTCTAGTGAATAACTAGGAATAGTAGGGAATGATGAAAGGAGACCGATACTATGTTAAATATTAATTTATTAAATAACAATAATATGTCTAATATGTGTTTTGGTTGTTGTATGATGCGTACAGCATTTTTCGTCATGAAGTATTCCATACCTAAAGCATATTTTAAAGAGCAGTAGATTTGTTAGAATATTAGTTTTATGTTGGAATGCTTGGGCATTCCATTTTTTATTTATTAGATAGAAAGAAGATAAGAGAGGTTATTAATATGAAGATTTTTAAGAAAGTATTTTTTAGTGCAGTAGCAGTAGGAGCTACAACAATTGCGCTAGCATCATGCGCTAACGCTAAGAATGATGGTGTAACAATTATTTATGCTGAAACAAAAGGAGCACCAGCACCATTCATTTATCAAGATGAGCAAGGTAATCTTGATGGATATGATATTGCAGTAATTAATGAGGTTTTTGATAGATTACCACAATATAAGCTTGATTTACAAGTTTCAGATTCTGCATTAGTTGATGCACAAACAGGAACAATTGATTTTACAATCAATAACTGGAGTTATAATTCAAGTCGTGCAGAGACTTATTATTTCTCATATCCATATACAAGAGCAAAATATGCGTTTGTATCAGGTGATGGTGTTGCATATTCATCATTTAGCCAAGTTGCAGAAGCAGGTAAGAAGGTATTTGGTTCACAAGGTAATAATGCAACAAACGCTATTGAGAGATGGAATGAGGCAAATCCTTCAAAGCAAATTGAAATTGAGTATACAGGAATTGATATTACTGCAAAGATTCCATACTATTTATCAGGTGAATATGTTGAATTAGGAGATATTCCTGTTCTAAATGCATGGGCTAAGGAATATCCTGATACATATGGTACATTAAAGCAGACAATTTTATCTGATGAAGAGACAAAGCTTATTACTACATCTGCAACATCACATTTATTATTTGGTAAGGCTGCAGCAAATAGTGTTAAGTTAAGACAAGAAATATCTAATGTAATTAAAGAATTACATGATGATGGTACATTAACAAGATTATCAATTCAATACGCAGGTGTTGATTTAGCACCATCTGATTCAGATTATGTTTATTTAAATTAATTGGGTAAGTTTTTAAGATAAGAAAGAGGTAAATGAAAATGGCAGAAATTAAATTAGAATGTGGAATTAAGGCTCATAAAGCTAAAGTTTTAAAAGAAAGTAATGAAATTGAATATACTGATAATTTAGCAGAATATTTTGCGAAAGAATATGGTTCAAAGCCTAGACCAGGTCTTCAAAATGGAGAAATTGATGAAAGAGGATTCTGGGTTAGACAGGCTAATTATTTAACTACACCTTTTGGGGATAAAGATGGTGAATTTAAGGCAGATAAGGATAGATATATCATCTACTGGTCACCTGGTTGTAACTGGAGCAATAGACCTGTTATCGCGAGGGATATATTGGGATTACAAGATGTGATCTTAGATTATAAGGTATCACACACAGGTGAAAGCAATAAATATGGTTGGGGATTCCCAGAAGAACCATTATTTAAAGATAAATACACAGGAGTTCATTTTTTATCAGATTTATATTTAAATGTAGACCCTGATTTTAAAGGTCGTGCAACAACACCAACATTAGCGGATTACAAGGAAAAGAAAGCAGTTAATAATGATTATCATAGATTAACTAATTATTTAGAAGTACAATTTAGAAAATTCCAACCTAAGGACGCACCTGATTTATATCCAGTAAAATATAGAAAAGAGATTGATGAATTTAATGATTGGCTATTCCCTAATATTAACGATGGACATTATCGTCAAGCATTTGCACAATCACCTGAAGGATATAAGGACGGACAAAAGGCTTTCCACGAAGCTTTAGAAAAACTTGATAAGAGATTAGAAACAAATAGATTCTTATTTGGGGATTATATTACAGATTCAGATATTAGAGCATATGTTTCATTAGTTAAGTGGGAAACAGATTTTTATGTAAATGTAGGTCCACAAAAGAAAAGAGTATCTGAATATAAAAATGTATGGGAATATGTAAAAGAATTATATAGTATTCCAGAATTTAAGCGTTATACTAATATTCCACAAAATGATAAATCACTAGAAACAAAAGTATTTGGCACTTATTTACCAAGAATTGCAGCAAAGATTGATTGGGATATTGAACTTAAAACAGATCATAAGAGAAAAGAATTATCAAGTGATCCTGAAAATATATATTTACGCCATCCAAATGGTGAAACTGTAGAAGATTACCAAACTGAAATTTCTAAGACAATTTGGAATGATCCAAGACAAGAGGTTAGAGCTAATAAGGATTTTAAATTGAAGGTAGATGCTTCTATTAATCCATTAAAAGGATTATTAAAAAATTAATAAATATTTAAATTATAAAGAGTTATAGTAAAAGCTTATAGCGAAAATAAAAATAAAAAAATTAGGCATAATAACGATAAAATAAATAATAAAACCCACACTTAGAAAGGCACGTCAAAGTGCCTTTTTCCTTCCTTCAAAATAATTAAAATTATAAGATTAATATTAAATATGGTAAAATAAAATAAAGGCAGGTGATTTTATGAAGGAAATATTATTAAATAATGGTATTAAAATGCCTAATATAGGTATTGGTACTTATTTACTTGAACCTACTGATGCTAAAAATTCCGTAAGAGAAGCGTTAAAAATGGGATATAGATTAATAGATACTGCAAATGCATATAGAAATGAAAAGGCAGTTGGAATTGGTATAAAAGAATCTATGATTAAAAGAGAAGAAATATTTGTATCAACTAAGCTTTGGCCATCAGAATATGAAAATGATAATGCAGTAGATGAAACATTAAAAAGATTAGGATTAGATTATATAGATTTACTTTTTATTCATCAACCAACAAAGAATTGGCGTAGTGGATATAAGCAATTAATAAGAGCATATAAAGAAGGTAAAATTAAAGCAATTGGTGTATCTAATTTTGAAGGTGAATATATTAATGAATTAATCCATGAATTTGATATTTTACCTCAGGTTATTCAAGTAGAATGCCATCCATTATTTCCACAAACCGAATTAAGAAAAGTAATTGATAAATTTAATATTAAGCTTATGAGTTGGTATCCATTAGGTGGAAAAGGACAAACATTAGAATTAAGAGAAAATTATATTATAAAAAATATTGCAGAAAAATATGACAAGACACCAGCACAAATTATATTAAAATGGCATACTGAAATGGGATTTATTGTTATTCCTGGAAGTAAGAATATAGATCATATAAGAGAGAATTTCGATATATTTGATTTTAATTTATGCCATTCTGATATGAAGGAAATAGAAAAGCTAAATAGTAATTCAAGAAGATATATAAGAACTGAAGAAGAATTAGAGAAGTTTTTAGCATGGAAAATTCAATATGAAGAATAATTATAAGGCAGCTTTTTATAGCTGCTTTTTAATTTTTAAAAATTGTTATTTTTATGTTGACAAATAAGTATTATAGTTCTATAATATATCTAACCTAGTAAAATAGTAGGATTAGTAGGAAAGGAATTGATCATTATGAGAAATATTAATTTATTTACAATGAATATTAATATGATGATGTGCTGTATGTGTAATATGCATAATACAGTTTTTTACCTTGGACTATATCCTATAAATAATTTATAAAATATGGATTATAAATTATAACGGAGCTGTCTAAGGCTCCGTTATTTTTTTTAGGTTTTTAGGAGGAGATTTATTATGAAAAGAGAAATGATTAAAAAAATGGGATTGTCTTATAGTAAGACAAATATAGAATTATATGATAATAAGGTATTAAAAATTCCTATGAATTTTAAATACCAAAGATAAGGGGGGATTAGTATATGATACTCTCATCTATATTTGATTGGGGAAGAGTATGGGGTCAAATGCCTGAGCTTTTAAATAAGCTCCCTATTACATTGGAACTTGCGTTAGTAGCAATGCTTATTTCATTAGTATTAGGTTTATTACTTGCGATAGTAAGAATCAAAAAAATTATAGTTTTAGAACAGCTAGCAAAAATATTCTTATCTATCATAAGAGGAACCCCAATGATTATACAGTTATATGTTGCATATTATGGTGTTCCTTTAATATTACAAGCATTTGGTGCTGATAATACTATAATAAGAGGAATTCCAAAGATAATATATGCATTTATGGCATTAGGTATTTATCAATCAGCATTTACATCAGAAACTATAAGAGCGGCATTTATTTCTGTTAATAAAGGAGAAATAGAAGCAGCACATGCGATGGGAATGACTTATCCTCAAATATTATTTAAGATAATTATTCCTGAAGCTGCAGAGGTAGCAGTACCAGGACTTGTAAATTCTTTAATTGGTTTAATTAAGGGAACATCACTTGCGTTTGCATGTGGAGTTATTGAAATTACAGCACAAGCTCAAATTATTTCAGGTAGAACATATAGATATTTAGAAGGATATGTTGCACTTGCGATAATTTATTGGATAATTACATTTATAATTGAAAGATTATTGAAAATATTAGAAAAGCATATTACAATCCCTGACCAAGTGGATTCAAATAAGCAAAGTAAGTTTAAGAAGTTTATTTATAAGGTATTAAAGAAAAAAGATATCGAAAAAGAAATTCTTGATGAAAAGGATGGTGATTTAGATGTTACAAATCAAGGGGTTGAAGAAGAAGTTCAACAATAATCAAGTATTAGATGGTATTGATTTAACAATTAATAAGGGTGATATTATTGGAATTATAGGACCATCAGGAACAGGTAAATCAACATTATTAAGATGCATAAATTTTTTAGAAACAGCTGAGGAAGGTGAAATTACATATATTGATGATAATGATTCATCAAATGTAATAGATGTTAAATTCCCATTAAAAGGGCAAAATAAAAAGAATTCTTTAAAGCTAAGGAAAAAAACTGGAATGGTTTTTCAAAACTTTAATTTATTTGAGCATAAAAACACACTTAAAAATGTAATGAGTGGATTAACTATAGTCCAAAAAAAGAAAAAAGATGAAGCAAAAGAGATTGCGTTAAAAGAACTTGAAAATGTTGGATTATTAGATCATCAAAATCATTATCCTAGACACTTATCAGGTGGACAAAAACAAAGAGTTGCAATCGCAAGAACACTTGCAATGAAGCCTGAGATTATTCTTCTTGATGAACCTACATCTGCGTTAGACCCAGAACTTATTGGAGAGGTTTTAGACATTATAAGAAAGGTTGCAAAAGAAGGATATACAATGATTTTAGTATCTCATGAAATGGATTTCATAAGAAAAGTATCTAATAGAGTAATATTTTTAGATAAAGGTCACGTTATAGAAGATGATAAACCTGATCAAGTTTTTAGAAATCCAAAGCATGAACGTACAAGACAATTCCTAAAAAAGATGCATATGTTAAAGGAACCAGAATATATTATTTAATTAAATATAAAAAAATATAAAAGTTGGAGGAAAATAAAATGAGTGATATTGTAGTAAGTTGCGGAATTCAAGCACATAAGAAGAAGGTAGAAGAAAATACAAATAAAGTAAAATATGATGATAATATTGCACAATTCTTTGCAGAAGAAGTTGGTGCAAAGCCAAGAGGCAAAGAAACTGTATCTGAACAAGATGAAAGAGGCGCATTTGTAAGACAGCCAAACTATTTTACTGCACCTATTTCAAAGGAATATGCAGAAAGTTCTAAATTTGCAATATATTGGTCTTTTGGATGCAACTGGAGTAATAGACCTGTTATCGCAAAGGAATTATTAGGACTTGATGATGTTATTATTGATTACGTTGTTGGTCATACTGGAGATACAAATAAATATGGATGGGGATTTCCAGATGAAAAGGGATTTAAGGATAAATATACAGGAGTACATTTCTTGTCAGAATTTTATTTAAATGCTGATAAGAATTATACAGGTCGTGCAACAACACCTACTTTTGTAGATATTAATAAAAAAGTTGCAGTTAATAATGATTATCATAGATTAACAAATTATATAGAGGTAGCATTTAGAGGTTTACAGCCTAAGGATGCACCTGATTTATATCCTGTAAAATATAGAGATGTAATAGATGATTTTAATGATTGGTTATTCCCACATATAAATAATGGTCATTACCGTCAAGCTTTTACATTAGTACCAGAAATTTATGATGAATCTCAAGAAGATTTCCATAAGGCTTTAGAACAATTAGATAAGAGACTTGAGACTAATAGATTTATATTTGGTGATTATATTACTGATTCAGATATTAGAGCTTATGTAACATTAATTAAATGGGAAACTGATTTTTATGTTAATGTAGGTCCACAAAAGAAAAGAATTAGTGAATATAAAAACATTTGGGAATATGTTAAGGAATTATATAATATTCCTGCATTTAAGCATCATACAAATATTCCAAAGAAAGAGGATTTATCAAATAAAGGTTTATTTGTTGGATATATCCAAAAGATTGCATCAAGAGATTTTGATGAATGGTTAAAAAGTGATGGTAAGAGAGCATTACTTTCAAGTGATCCAAATAATCTATTCTTAAAGCATCCTAAGGGTGAAACAGTAGAAGATTATATTACTCCTATATCACAATCTAAATGGAATAATAAAGATCAAGCATCAAGAGCGGATTGGAATTATAAATTAAAAACTGATCCATCTATTAACCCATTAAAAGGTTTATTAAAAAATGAATAACAAGATTGGCATATTAGAATTGTTTTTATACAATATATAATATGCCTTTTTGATTTTACTAGAATTGATTTTTCTTTATAAAAGAAATATAATATTTTTAATAGAGCGATATAAGTTTTTTAAAACAAAAAAATATCAACATATGTAAGATATTTTTATTTTTAGGTGGTAGTATAATGTTTTTAACACTTGCAGAAGAATTAGATAAAATGCCAAAGACTCGCAATAATTATATCGGTTGCA
>CACZRY010000020.1 GCA_902783745.1 uncultured Erysipelotrichaceae bacterium | reverse complement strand
TATTCTTTTTAATTACAATATTAATAATATGTATTAAGAATATAAGAATACCCATAATACATATTGTTTCATTAAATACTATATTTCCCATAAACATCAATTCCTAATCGTATATTTAAATATATTATAGCATAAAAAATTGATAATTAAGTAATAGTGTAAGAAATAAGGTGGCAAAGGCCACCTTATTATTAGTAAATATTTATTAATTTTTTAGTTCAATCAGTATCACCAATATGTGCGATTATGTCAAAGATATCAAGAAAAGACGAAAGATTGGCTTAAAAAGAAAAATCACCGTTAAGTGATTTTATTCTTATCTAGATATATAACTAAAACCCCAAAACCACTAGATTTATATGTTCTAATGGTTTTTGGCATCATTTCTATCGGTGGAACAACAACTAGTTAGGAGGTATTAGGTGGAATACCTAATAATTCTTATTGTGATATATATTCCATTTTAATATATCAACTACTCTGTACTAACAAATAAAGCACGAATAGAATATAAAGGTAATAATTTTTCATTTATACTATGACTAAAAATAATATTAATTTCTCCAAATTGGGATTTAATAATTTTTATAATATTATCTAAATAATTAATTTTAAAACTACTTTTTGATACAACATTTAAAATAACATCAGTAGCTTTTTTATTACATATTATTGGCCATATCTCATAGCTAGTTTTAAAGTCATTATAACAATGGTCTATTACTCCCACTATGTTTCCATTAAAAAATTGTGTTATATCATCAAATGTTATATTAATTAAACTATCATCTGAAATGATTTCTATAAACCTATTTAAAAATCCACATTTTAGTAAATCTATATAAAATTTTTCATTCAAATTACGTATAAGTTCGACATAATGAAATCTATTTGAATTTCTTGATTTGTAGTATTCATTAATCATATTCCAATATTGTGTTAATGGAAAAAATTCATCAAACACAAAAAACTGGTGTTCTGTTTTTATATAATCATCATAGCATCCTCTAATGTAATTCATTGCTAGCTCATTTTTAAAATCTTCTTCATAAACATATTTTGATATCCCTTTTAAACTATCTTTTAATTCAATAGGTAGATAAGATATATAATATCTTATTAGATTTCTAGTCATACTCTTATCTGTATAATTTAAAAAATCGAATAATTCTTCTTTTGAAATATCTTTACTTATAATTCTTCTTTCTAAATATAAATTTCTTTCATTATTACTCATTTCTTTTAAAATTGAATCGGGTAATTCATCATATAAATCTTTTTTACAACAATTACCATAATATGTGGATTTATGTCCAAAAATACTTTTAGTTTTGACATAACATTTTCTCTTACAAAAAGGGTAATAACAAATTGTTTTAGGTTCATTTTCTTTCTTATCAACAATTGAATAAGCTTCTTTTTTAAATTTCATTGTTGATGTTACAGTAATTTTATATTTAGAATTATTAGAAATGATATCAGCCCAGCGTTTCCATTCTCCTTTATGTGGGGAATAATCATAATTATTTATTGTATGTAATAATTCATGAATAGTAGTATTAATGAAATCATTATCTTCAATAATATATTTATTTATTGCTATAACATACTTCATCAAATCTTCATCAAACCTGCACCAACCATAGCTAGAACACCCAATGCAATATTTAAAATAAACATTTATTGATATTGGAGCATTTAGTGATTTACATACATCAATTGCTTTATTAATTAATTCAATATGTTTTTGCTCAATTTTTTTGTCAAAGGTATAAGACATATCATCATCTTCTTTCAAACTAATTGTAACAAAATAGATGTCCGTTTTTTTGGACATCTCTTATTACTTTTTATTCTTCAATCAGTTCATCTCTACATTCATTGATAAAAGTCAAATATTCTTCTATTTCGTTTCTTATATTAGATGGAATCTTATGCTTCTTAACTTTCTTTCTCATTTTTAAAAAAAATTGTATCTCTTCTTTTGGTACTTCATCTAATCCTCTAGAAGGTCCTGCAATAATCCAATCTTTAAAATGTGTTTTATTCAATTTGAATACTTCTAAATCTTTAATTGCTCTTTCTATTATCATCAATAATTTTTGATTTTTAGTAATAACATATTTATCATAAATTTTATGTATAAACTCGTATAAATACATATCCCTACATGATTCTTTTCTTTTATAATCAAAATCCGAATTCCCCTTCATACAATAATGCATCAATAATTTGTGTATTGCTAAATCATCATTAATATAAATATCAAATAAATTTGCGGTTTGGTTATTAAAAACCCAATGTTTACTTTCTTCGACCCAATAAATAGTAATCAATTCTCCATATCTACCTACATATGCTTTAGCATCATAACTATGAAAATCAGGTAATAATCGGTGATTATATATATGCTTTTCTTTTTCTATATTTAATTCTCGATATTCCATAATATCTCATCTCCTTGATTGTGTTATATTCAAAAAAACACATTAATAATTTGATACAACATCAAAAATTGCATTTAAAGCTTCACTTCTAGTATCAAACCATTTTTTTGAATATTTTCCATCTATTGAGTATGTAAACTTATTTGTTTTCTTGTCATAAAATAAAACAATAATATGGTTTTTTATTTTTTTATATTCATTACCTTTAGAAGACCTTTCCCACTCTTTCCTCATAAAGTTTTCACGTCTTTTTTCTCTATTTCGCAATTCTTTTTCAAGTCTCTTAGCATTTTCAGGATCACCTTGCATTTTACCATCACAAACACAACCAACATGCAAATCATGATAAAAGTTATGCTTCATTACATGTACATATCGAATTATATTTTTCCCACACATTTCACATATACCAATAGGTGCACCTAAATCATAAACATCTACACATTTCCAATCTGTTTTAGGAACGTTGGGATTATTCCATAAATTCCCTTCATCTATAAATTTATGCTTTTTAACATTTTTGGGTTCTTCGATTATGTCAGGCATAGTTGGAATCGGAACTGTAGCATATGCATCACCACTATCGTCTCCATCTTCAACCCACTCAGCAAAAATATTGTTTGTATCTTCATACTCAATGTTATCCCTTTTTGCAGATTCTATTGATGAATAAACATTCCCATAATATGTCATATCATCGGTATAATCATTGTAATCCGTATAATCAACTATTGGATTATCAACAATTTCAATTCTATTATCCTCAACAACAATAGGTTCATCCTCTATTTGTTTTGGCTCAAAATAATTTTTAGATATAGTTCTTGTTAGATTAAACTTATCAAATTTTACAATATAACTATTTCTTTTTTTATCTATATCTAATATTTCACCACGTCCAAATACATGATGATTAATAATATTACCTATTTCATAATTAGATTCGAATTGTTCAAAACTATGTTTATTAACATAATCTTCATATTGCTTCATCAAAGAGTTTGATATTGTGCCATACCTATGATAATTATTCTCTCCAATTTCAAATAAAAATCTTGATGGTAAATTATTCATACCTCTAGCGGACTGTCCTTCGGTATCAAATAAAAACAAATGCTCCATGGCTCTAGTTATCGCAACATAGCAAAGTCTTCTTTCTTCTTCTAAACCTAACTCTTTTCTTTCTTCTAAAGTTTTTGAGGATGGAAATATACCTTCATTTAAGCCAACAACAAATACAGCTTTAAATTCTAATCCTTTTGATGAATGAATAGTCATAAGTTTTACCTGTTCCTTTTCATCATCGTCATCATCTTTTGATTGAATAGATACTTCCCTTAAATAATCATTCAAAGGATAATCTTCTCCATATACACGCTCAAACTCTGATGTTGTTCTTTTAAATTCAATAATATTATTTAATCTTTCTTCATCTCCAAGCTCTCTTAAATAAGAATCATAACCTGATTTAGTAATCACTTCTGAAACTATATCTGACAACTTTAATTCTCTTAATCTATCTCTTAAATTTTCTATTAAATTAATAAAATCAGCCGCTTCAGTTTTATTAAAGATGTCATCATCAATATGTTCTTTTAAGATTTCATATAACCTCTTATTTTCTTTATCTTGAATTCTAGATAAATAATCTATTTTCTTCTTTCCCATTTTTCTTCTTGGGACATTAATAATTCTTTTAAAAGAAACATCATCACCAAAGCATAATAATTTTAAATATGCTAAAGCATCTAACACTTCCATTCTTTGGTAGAATTTTACACCACCATAAATTGTGTAAGGGACATTGTTATTTACTAAACCTTTTTCAATTATTCTAGATAAAAAACTTGAACGATATAAAATAGCTATATCAGAATATGAATAATTATATTTATTTTTCAATTCTTTAATTTCTTTATAAATATAATCATTTTGTTTATCTTCATCCTTAACATGATAATGAATTACTTCAGCTACATTAGAATTTAAGGTATATAAATCTTTTTTTAGCCTTAATACATTTTTATCAATTAATGTATTTGCACATTTTAATATTTCAGGTGTTGAACGATAATTTCTATCTAAGATAATTGTTTTAGTTGGAACATGCTCCTTATCAAAATCAACTAAAAGTTTTACATCAGAACCTCTCCACTCATATATATTTTGATCAGGATCTCCAACTATCATTAAGTTTTGATAGTTACTAGATAAAATTTCTATTAATTCCATTTCTGTTTTTGAACTATCTTGAAATTCATCAACCAAAATATAATTTAATCTATTTTGCCATTCTAGCCTTAATTCTTCATTGTGCTTTAAAAGATATAATGCAAAATGGATTAAATCATTAAAATCCAGTCCATGAATTAGTTTTTCTTTTTGCATATAATCTTCAATTATATTATCATCCATATTATTCTTACTTGATAATATTTGAACATAATTTGAATCAATCATTTTAGATACATATTCAGGATGCATTAATTTATAGAGAGTTATCTTTTTAATAATACTTTCAAAGCTTGCATAATCAAATTTAAGCTCATATTTTTGATATATATCATCTAACATTTCCTTTTGTTGATAATTATCTAATATTTGGAAATTTTTTGTTAAAAATAATTTTTCACTTTCATCTCGTAAAAGCCTTGCACAAAAACCATGATATGTACAAATAAGATTTGTATCGAATTGGTTTCCTATTATTTTTTCAATTCTACTTTTCATTTCTCTTGCAGCTTTATTAGTAAATGTGACACAAAGAATATTATATGGATCAATTCCATATTCCATCACTAGGTATGCATATCTATTTACCAATAATTTAGTCTTACCAGAACCAGCTCCAGCTATAACTCTTACATAGCCTTCAGTCTCTTTTACAGCTTCTAGTTGTTTATCATTTAATTCGCTTAAATTGATCATAGGCACCTCCTATTATTTTTTAAGTGATAGTGACCTAATTTCTTTTTCTTATATCAATATTTTATTATATGTTACGTCCAAAAAAATGGACAATGATATAAATATACTATATAATGTAATTAGGTGATAACAATGTACGACAAAAAAATGGCAATGTTTTATATTTTAGAAATATTAAAAGAATATAGTGATAGGAATCACTTATTAAAACAAAAAGATATAATTGATAAATTACATAATATC